>JAKMFK010000001.1 GCA_022425465.1 Bacteroidia bacterium
CCAAAATAATAAATAGAACTAAATGTAAAATAGACGAGAAACACAGTTAGTGTGTATTCAGCTATTTTTAACATAAAATCAGATGAATTCTCATCGATTTTTATTTGGTTTTCAAGTGCACTAAAACTATAGTTGAAAGATAATGAAAGGGCTATTGTGGCAACTAAAAGCGAAATAACTAAGATAAGGAGTAAGATGCTTTTTAATCGAATATCAAACCAATTTCGTTGCATTTTAGAATCAATTCCAGAGTTAAAAGCAGCCAGTAAGCTGGCGAATCCATTACTTGAAAAATACAAAGCAGCAATAAAACCAAAGGATAGGAGTCCTGCGTTTTGATTTTTAAGTATATCTTGAATTGTTTCGTTGATAAACTCAAAAGCATTGCTTGGAAGCAATCGTTGAATAAAGCCTGTTATTAATACATCTAAGTTTTCAATTGGAACATAGGGTATAAGGGTGAATAAAAATATAATTAAAGGAAAAATAGCAATGAAAAAATTGAATGCAAGCGAAGATGCTCTCAGATTTAAATCTTCTTCAAAAAGACCATAAAAAAAGAACTTGCTAACATGGTAGATGCTTTTACCATGAAATCCGGGTAAACTTACATTCTTAAGTCTTTCATCCAGGAATTTATCAAGAACTTTTACCAGATGTGTTATTTTTCTTCTAAGTTTCACGAAACGTTAAGTGCAAATAACAAGAATTAAATAGTTTTGCCACAATATATTTTTTATGAAACAAATTCACAATTTTTCTGCCGGACCAGCAATTTTACCTCAAGAAGTAATTCAGAACTGCTCAGAAGCACTTCAAAATTTTTCAGGAACTGATTTGTCATTAATTGAAGTCTCCCATCGAAGCAAAGAGTTTGTAGATGTAATGGATGAAGCTCAAGATTTGGTTAAAAAATTAATGAATATTGGGGATGATTATGAAGTGATGTATCTTCAAGGTGGTGCTAGTACTCAGTTCTTAATGGTTGCCATGAATTTGCTAGAGACTAAAGCAGCCTATCTAAATACAGGAACTTGGTCCTTAAAAGCAATAAAAGAAGCCAAGCACTTTGGAGTAATTGAGGAATTAGCAAGTTCTGCTGATAAAAACTTCAGTTATATCCCAAAAGATTTTACAATAGGAAGCGATTATGATTATTTCCATTGCACATCTAATAATACCATATTTGGTACTCAATTGCATGATTTTCCTAGTAGTCCAGTCCCCATGATTTGCGATATGAGTTCCGATATTTTTAGTAGAAAGATTGATTTTTCAGCATTTAGCTTAATCTACGCTGGTGCTCAAAAAAATATGGGACCAGCAGGTACAACATTGGTCGTAGTCAAAAAAGAGATACTTGATAAGGTATCTCGCTACATTCCTACCATGCTGAACTACAATACTCATATTGATAAGGGTTCTATGTTTAATACTCCGTCCGTATTTGCGGTTTATGGATGTCTACAAACATTAAAATGGATTGATAGTCAGGGGTTAGAGGAGATTGAAAACTATAATAATCAAAAAGCAGATTTGATTTATTCAGAAATTGATCAAAATGATCTGTTTGAGGGAACAACTGCGAGAGAAGATCGCTCAAAAATGAATGCTACATTCATTCTTAAAGATGAAAAATTGAATGATTCTTTTTTAAATGCATGTAATGAAGCCAATATAAGTGGGATTAAAGGTCATCGAAGTGTAGGCGGTTTCAGAGCAAGTATGTATAATGCCATGCGAGTTGAAAGCGTTCAAGTTTTAGTAGATGTAATGAGAAATTTCAAATAAGATATAATATGAGGATATTAGTTAATGATGGTATGCACCCAAAAGGCATTGAGTTGCTTAAGAATGCAGGACATGATGTGGATACGGATTTCATACCACAGGATGAACTTTCAACTAAACTAAATAACTATGATGCTATTTTGGTTCGAAGTGCTACAAAGGTTAGAAAGGAATTAATCGATCAATCACCTAACTTAAAATTGATAGGTAGAGGAGGGGTTGGCTTAGATAATATAGATGTGTCTTATGCAAAGGAAAAAGGCTTAGCTATTTTTAACACCCCTGCGGCATCTACTCGCTCAGTGGCAGAATTAACAATTGCTCATTTATTTGGAATTGTTAGATCATTGCCCATGGTTAACAAAAAAATGGCAGTTGATGGTATCAATGATTTTAAGAGTCTAAAAAAGACTGCAAGTAATGGAATTGAGTTGGAGGGAAAAACACTTGGGTTAATTGGTTTTGGAAGAATTGCTAAAGAAACTGCCTCAATTGCATTGGGTTGTGGAATGAAAATTATTGCCTTTGATCCCTATATTGATGAAGGTGATGTCTCTATTAACTTACATTCATCATATGAATTTAATCATAAAATAAACGTTAAAACAACTACTAAAGATAAGGTTTTGGCAGAATCTGATTTTATAAGTTTACACATTCCAGGAGGCCAAGGTTATGTTTTGGATACCCAAGAATTTAGTCAAATGAAGGATGGTGTTGGAATAATAAATTGTGCAAGGGGTGGAACGGTAAGTGAAAATGCACTGATTGAAGCTGTAAATTCTCAAAAAGTTAAATATGTAGCAACAGATGTTTTTGAAAATGAACCTCCAACTGATGATAGACTTCTTAGAATGGATAATGTAGGTCTTAGTCCCCATATAGGAGCTAGCACTCAAGAGGCTCAAGAAAGGGTAGGACTGGAATTAGCTCAAAGTGTCATTGACTTTTTTAGGTAAATGCCCAAATTATATCCATTTAAAGCTCTAAGACCCTGTGCTGATTATATTGAAAAAGTATCGGCTAAGTCCTCTGATTTTCCCCTGAAAAATGATTTAGTCAGGGAAATTCAAAATAATCCATACAGTTTTCATCATGTAACCAAAAGTCATTTAAGGTACTCGGGATCCTATCAGTCTCCAGAAAAGTTTTTGCCATTTGCTCTGAATTACATTCGGTCAATGAAGAATGAAGGAGTTTTAGTAAAAGAAGAGGAGGATTGTTTTTACTATTATGAGCAGGTGCTAGAAAATGGTCACTCATTCAAGGGCATAATAGCACTATACGCTGTTGAGGATTACAGGAATAATTTAATTAAACGACACGAGGAAATTAGACCGAATAGATTACAGTATTTGGTCGAGATGTTTAAGACAGCTAAAGTACTTGGAGA
>JAKMFK010000012.1 GCA_022425465.1 Bacteroidia bacterium
TGTTTGCGGTAATAATCTACCAAGGGTAAGAAATAATAATGGGTTTCCATTCCGTGTTTTTCACTGTGAATGAACGTGTTTTCAATACTAGCCCAACTTGAGCTATCTCCTCTTAATGCATCCCACCAAAGGGATTGATTATTTCTTTGGGTATAAATGTGCTTTAGGGTGTCCTTGAAAATAAGATAGTCATCACAAACTATTTCGATGGGTTTTTCAAACTGGTTTTCTATATAGAATGCTAGAGAGTCACGAGTAAGTACGATTTTAGTATCCTCTGTTTCAACGATGACAGGCTGTTTATTACAAGCAAAAAAAGCAAAGGAGATGAGTACATAACAGACTGTTTTTAAATGATTGACTCTACTCATGAATAACAAATTTAGAAAATTATGTTACTAAGTCATCAATGGTAAGGTACAGGTCTGTGTTCAGAATTATTGAGTTGTTCAGATAGTAGGAGGTTGGATGGTAAATGAAAAGGCAACTTCCACCTTTAATTGTGTTGATTATTTTATTGTTGGAAGATTTTGAAACAGCAGGACATCCAAAGCTTCTGCCTATTCGTTCATTGCGATTGACAATGTTGTTTGAGATGTAGTTTGCTCCATGTATTACAATCCCACGAGAAAATGCATTGGAGTTGTAACTTTTTTCTAATCCATGTAATTTTAGTGAGAACTTGTTTCTGCCCCAGTATGTGCCACCAGTTACATAAAAACCGAGTGAACTTTTTTGGCTATTATGACGGTTACTAAACGTGGTAGCATAATCATTACCGCTTCTTTTACCGTGAGCAACCCATTCGTTAATTTTTACCTTTAAATGAACCAAGTCTAACACCCATAATCGTTTTTTATTACAATATTTTGAAAAATCAATGATTGTAATGTGTTGGGTGTCTGTTAATTCTTGAGTATGTTTAAGGTGCATAAACCCCCTTATAGCCAAAGCAAATGGTTCAAATGGGATGGTGTCTTGATTGGGTTCATATGAAATGTTCTGATAAACATCTCTAGTAAAAGATTTGAATTTTTCTGATTTGATGGTTGTTAACTCTTTTCCGTCTTTGTCTTTAAAATCATGACCAAATGATGGAATGGTTTTGTTTTTAAATGCTGTAGAGGAAATCAGAAAAAAGACACAGGCTAAACATTTTATCATTGAAGGTTTCAATGAGTGAACTACATGAGAAAAAGAGTTTAGCCTGTGTAACATATTTTATTTTACAACGTCGTTATGTGCAACTGTTGCATTTTTATCACTGCAACAGGATTTTTTCTTGGATTGAATTGAAGTTTCCTCACTAGATTCTTCATGTGAATCACCAAGATGACCGCCAAGAATTGGAGCAATGATTAGTCCGATTAAGCAAGTTAGCTTAATTAGTATGTTCATTGATGGTCCAGAAGTATCTTTAAAAGGATCACCAACAGTATCACCAGTTACGGCAGCTTTGTGAGCATCAGAACCTTTATAAGTCATCTCTCCATTAATTTCAACACCTGCTTCAAATGATTTTTTTGCATTATCCCAAGCTCCTCCGGCATTGTTTTGAAAGATAGCCCAAAGTACTCCACTTACAGTTACTCCAGCCATATATCCTCCAAGCATTTCTGCAACGAGTTGATTGTTTTCAGGGTAGACAAGCTTACCAATTATTACAACGGCAATTGGAAATCCAATAGTTAGAATTCCAGGGAGCATCATTTCTTTAAGCGATGCTTTAGTTGAGATATCGACACATTTACCGTAATCTGGTTTTCCAGTACCTTTCATGATACCAGCAATTTCTCTGAATTGTCTTCTAACTTCCTCAACCATTTCCATAGCAGCTTTACCAACGGCATTCATTGCAAGTGCTGAGAATACCACTGGAATCATAGCACCTACAAAAAGCATTGCCAAAACAGGAGCTTTGAAGATATTAATACCATCAATGCCTGTAAAAGTTACATATGCAGCAAATAGGGCTAGAGATGTAAGAGCTGCAGATGCAATCGCAAATCCTTTACCAGTTGCCGCAGTTGTGTTTCCAACAGAATCTAATATATCGGTTCTTTCTCTGACAATAGGTTCTTGTTCGCTCATTTCAGCAATACCGCCAGCATTATCAGCAATTGGACCAAAAGCGTCAATAGCTAATTGCATTGCAGTAGTAGCCATCATAGCAGATGCTGCAAGTGCAACGCCATAGAATCCAGCGAATGCGTATGATGCCCAAATAGCGGCAGCAAATAATAGTACGGATGAAAAAGTTGATATCATCCCTGTAGCTAGACCCGCAATAATATTCGTACCAGCACCAGTGCTTGATTGTTGTACAATCTTTAAGATTGGTTTTTTACCTAAACCTGTGTAATATTCAGTGAATGAAGAAATTGCAGCTCCAACAATAAGTCCGACTACCGTTGCAAAGAAAACACGAGTAGAACTGATTGATTTTAGTCCTTCTCCAAAGTAGTTCATTTGCATGGTGTCAGGAAGCATCCAGGTTACAAGACCATAGCATGCAACCAACACTAAAAATATTGAAGTCCAGTTACCAATGTTCAATGCTTTTTGAACGTCGGCTTCTTTGGCATCATTATTTGATATTTTAACGAGAAATGTTCCAATAATCGAGATAATAATCCCAGCTCCAGCAATAGCTACTGGAAGAAGAATAGGACCTATTCCACCAAATATATCGGAAACAGCTCCGCCCATGTCATTAATCACATAATTACCGAGTACCATAGCTGCAAGTACAGTAGCAACATAAGAACCAAATAAGTCAGCACCCATTCCAGCAACATCTCCTACGTTATCCCCAACGTTATCGGCAATTGTTGCAGGGTTTCTTGGATCATCTTCAGGAATACCTGCCTCTACTTTTCCAACAAGGTCAGCTCCAACATCGGCTGCTTTGGTATAAATACCTCCTCCAACTCTTGCGAACAATGCGATTGATTCAGCTCCTAGTGAGAATCCAGCAAGTGTTTCTAGTACTACAGTCATGTCAGTGGTAGATGTCCAAACACCGCCCATAAATAGGTTGAAGAAGAGAATGAATAACAAGGTAAGACCAAGAACAGCTAGTCCTGCAACACCTAATCCCATGACTGTACCACCACCAAAAGAAATGTTCAAAGCATTTGGTAAGCTACTTTTAGCAGCTTGTGTTGTTCTAACATTTGTTTTAGTAGCTATTTTCATTCCCATGTTACCAGCTAGTGCTGAAAAAACAGCACCGATAACAAATGCAGGAATAATTAAATAGTCAGTAGTCGGAACAAAATAGGCAATACCAGCAAGAACAACACTCGCACCTAAAACAAAATAAGCGAGTAGTCTGTATTCTGCTTTTAGAAATGCTAATGCACCTTCATAGATGTAATCTGCAATTTCCTTCATTTTTCCATCACCTGCATCCTGCTTCATAACCCACTGTTTTTTGTAAGTCATATAAAGAAGTCCTAGAACTGCCGTTGCTATTGGCATGTAAATCATCATTGATCCCATAAGATTATTTTTCTATTTGTTTTGCAATTTTTTATTAAAGCCCGCAAAGATATGATTTATATCATAATACCTACTTATTTAATTTCTAATAAAAAAAGGGTTCCTTATTTTTTAAATATACAATTAAAGTACAATAGATACACTATATTTTATCCGTTAAACAATGTTGATTTTTGAATGTTATTTAATTGATATTTTCTGATTTCAAATATTAATAATCTTATTTTCGCAACCTCAATGGAGCACATCCGAAATTTTTGTATAATAGCCCACATCGACCACGGTAAAAGCACGCTTGCAGACCGCTTACTTCAGACAACGGGAACAGTAAGTGATCGTGATATGAAAGAACAAACTTTGGATGATATGGATATCGAACGTGAACGTGGGATTACCATTAAGTCTCATGCTATCCAGATGGATTATGTCCATGCGGGAGAAAAGTATGTTTTGAACTTAATTGATACTCCTGGCCATGTTGATTTCAGCTATGAGGTGAGTAGAAGTATTGCTGCTTGTGAGGGAGCACTACTTATTGTGGATGCAGCTCAAGGAATACAGGCACAGACCATATCTAATTTGTATCTAGCTCTTGAACACGAACTGGAAATTATTCCGATTCTCAATAAGATGGATTTGCCTGGAGCAATGCCTGAAGAGGTAAAAGATCAAATCGAAGAACTTATTCTCTGTGATAGAGACGATATTATAGCTGCCAGTGGCAAAACAGGGATGGGTGTTAATGAAATCTTGTCTGCTATTATTAATAAGATTCCACCCCCCCAAGGAAACCCGAATGGTTCACTGAAAGCCTTAATATTTGATTCTGTATTCAATCCGTTCAGAGGAATTATTGCCTATTTTAGAATTATTGATGGAGAGTTGAACAAAGGAGATAATATTCAATTTATCAATACCCAGAAAAGCTATTTTGCTGATGAGATAGGAGTGCTTCGATTGGAGCAAGAACCCAAAGAAGTAGTCAAAACAGGTGATGTTGGCTATATCATATCTGGGATAAAGGAAGCTAAAGAGGTAAAAGTTGGAGACACAATTACCCTTCTCAAAGAACCTACTTCAGAGGCCATCAAAGGGTTTGAAGATGTTAAGCCTATGGTTTTTGCTGGAATATATCCAGTTGATACCGAAGACTTCGAAGAGCTAAGAGATTCCATGAGCAAGCTTCAATTGAATGATGCTAGTTTGGTGTTTGAGCCTGAAAGTTCAGCTGCGTTAGGCTTTGGATTTCGATGTGGTTTTTTGGGAATGCTTCATATGGAAATTATCCAAGAACGATTAGAACGAGAGTTTGGAATGACAGTCATTACTACTGTTCCCAACGTGAGTTATCATGCATATCTGAAAAAAGACCCTGACAAAATAGTGGTGGTTAATAACCCTACTGACTTGCCTGAACCTAATTATTTGGATCGTGTAGAAGAACCTTATATTAATGCTCAAGTAATCACATCAGCAGATTATGTGGGATCCATCATGTCTCTTTGTATCGATAAGCGAGGAATTTTGAAAAATCAAGTTTATTTGACATCGAATCGAGTAGAGTTGACCTTTGAAATGCCTATGGCTGAAGTAGTTTTCGATTTTTATGACAAACTTAAGAGTGTAAGTAGAGGATATGCTAGCTTTGATTATCATCCAATAGGGTACAGACAGAGTGTACTCGTAAAATTAGACATTTTACTAAATGCCAAGGTGGTAGATGCTCTTTCGGCTGTTATTCATCGCGATAAAGCGTACGAATTTGGAAAGAAGATTTGTGAAAAATTGAGGGAGTTAATTCCACGTCATCAATTTGAGATTCCCATTCAAGCGGCCATTGGTGCCAAGGTGATATCACGAGAAAATATCCGTGCCATGCGAAAGGATGTAACGGCCAAATGTTATGGAGGAGATATCTCGAGAAAACGAAAACTACTCGAAAAACAAAAGAAGGGTAAAAAGCGAATGCGACAAGTAGGAAATGTTGAAATTCCGCAAAGTGCATTCATGGCTGTCCTTAAAATCAACGATTAAT
>JAKMFK010000023.1 GCA_022425465.1 Bacteroidia bacterium
GACGAACCAACAATTAGTATGTTATTTACAATCAACGATTCTCCATTTTTTGGCAAAGAAGGAAAATACGTTACTAGCAGGCACATTAAAGATCGTTTGGAACAAGAACTTGAGCGAAACTTAGCCATGAAACTAGAGGATACATCAAGTGCGGACTCATTTTTAGTCTACGGAAGAGGTGTTTTGCATTTAGCTGTTCTGATTGAAACCATGCGTAGAGAAGGATATGAAGTTCAAATTGGTCAACCTCGTGTAATCATAAAGGAAATCGATGGCATCAAATGTGAGCCAATCGAAGAACTTACTATCGATGTTCCCGAGCACCATAGCGGAAAAGTAATTGAATTTGTTTCGCTTCGTAAGGGTAACATGCTAACAATGGAACCTAAAGGTGATGTTATGCATCTTGAGTTTGAGATACCCTCACGTGGTATAATCGGACTGCGGAACACCTTGCTGACAACTACTCAAGGTGAAGCAATTATATCACACAGATTTAAAGAATTTCAAGAACATAAAGGCGACATACCTCAACGCATTAACGGTTCTTTAATTAGTATGGAAAATGGGAATGCCATCCCTTATTCACTCAATAACCTACAAGATCGTGGTAAATTTTTTGTAACGCCCAACCAAGAAATATACGAAGGACAAGTAGTCGGAGAGCACAGCAGACCAGGTGATGTGGTTGTCAATCTCACAAAAGCAAAAAAACAAAGCAATGTTCGATCCAGTGGTGCTGATGAAAAAATCAAATTAATTCCACCACAGATATTTACTCTTGAAGAAGCTTTGGAATACATTCAAGCAGATGAGTATG
The DNA here is from genome assembly GCA_022425465.1 of Bacteroidia bacterium. GTDB lineage: Bacteria > Bacteroidota > Bacteroidia > NS11-12g > UBA9320 > UBA9320. Next base: position 821 of record JAKMFK010000023.1, read on the forward strand.
TAGAAGTAACACCTGAAAACATTCGGCTCAGAAAAATATACCTTAAAGAACACGAACGAAAACGTGCAAAAAATGCAGCACTTGCCTAGCGTAATTGGCCTTGTGAACCCACATCGATAAATAGTTACTTTTGCATTGTGAGTAGAGTCCTTTTTTACCTCATTATTAAACCCCTATCACTTCTACCATATACCGTTGTTTATGGTATATCGAATGTACTATCATTCTTATTTTTTCACATTATACCTTATCGCAAGAAAGTAGTAATTGAAAATTTGGAAAATTCATTTCCAAAAAAAAATAAAAACGAAATAAACTCGATAGCCCGAAAGTTTTATAATCACCTTAGTGATATCATTATTGAAAGCATAAAACTTTTTAGCATATCCCAAAAACAGATTAATCTTCGCTTTTCTGTTCAGAATCCAGAAATTTTACAGACATACTTCAACGAAGGTCGAGATGTCATACTAGTTGGTGGTCATTATAATAATTGGGAAATCTTAGCAGTTGGGATCAACCAGATTGTACCTCATGACTGTGTAGGCATTTACACCAAATTAAGTGATCCCTTTTTTGATGATAAGATGAAATCGTCTCGAAGTAAATTTGGGTTAAGAATGATTAATACAAAAGAGGTTACAGGTTATTTTAAAGAGAAAACTGAAACTCCTCGAATGACTATTTTTGGAGCAGATCAGAGTCCCACATATAGTAAGAATGTTCATTGGACTGATTTCTTAAATCAAGATACAGCTGTTGCATTAGGGACAGAACGCTTTGCTAAAAAATACAATATCCCTGTTGTTTTCTGTTCAATAATAAAATTAAAAAGAGGAATTTATACTGCTGAATTATCCGTATTAACAGACACACCCCAAAATACTAAAGATGGAGAAATTACAGAGTTGCATACATCTACCTTAGAAAAACAGATTAATACACAACCTGAGTTCTGGTTATGGACTCATAAACGTTGGAAACGCAATAGGGACAATTAATTTAAGTAAATTCGCAATTCAATTTAAACTCATGATGAAAAGCAAGTTAGTACTTATTCGTTATCTCAAAAGAAGTTTTCTTCGTCTTGGAATTCATCAGTTTATACCTGCAAAATTTTTAATTAAACTCGGATACATAAGCTTATTATCCAAATGGATTAGAAAAAATAAGAATATAGGATACACCTCTTTCCCTTATAATGGTTTCAATTCAAAATTAAGAGAGGGTCTGTATAACTATTTGATTAAAACACAGTCTCTAGACGATGAAATTGATTACCTTGAATTTGGTGTTGCCAAGGGAACTTCATTTAAGTGGTGGATGGAAAATATTCATCACAAGGATGCCCAATTTAATGGCTTTGATACCTTTACAGGATTACCCGAGGATTGGGGACATTTCAAAAAAGGTGACATGTCAAGTAATAACCAACAACCTAAGATAGATGACAATCGACATCAATTCCATCAAGGGTTATTTCAAGTTACCTTGCCCCTATTTTTAGAAAATTACACAGGACATAAAAGAAAGGTAATTCATCTAGATGCTGACCTTTTTTCTTCTACATTATTTGTACTCACCTCATTATCGCCTTATCTCAAGCCAGGAGACATACTGATATTCGATGAGTTTAATGTGCCGTTAGATGAGTTCAAAGCATTTAAAGTTTGGGTGGACTCTTACTACATCAATTATCAAGTACTGGGTGAAGCCAATAATTTTTATCAAACAGCTATACGCATCGAATGAAATTAGATAAAGTTTCGCTAGGTAAAGATGTTTTCATAGCTCCTTCAGCTACAGTCATAGGAGATGTAAAGCTAGAGGATAATGCAAGTGTTTGGTTTGGAGCTGTACTTCGTGGAGATAGCGATCAAATATGCATTGGTGCACAAACAAACATTCAAGACAACGCCGTTATCCATTGTGATCCAGGGCAACCAACTATTATTGGTGAAGCATGTATTATTGGACATGGAGCAATTGTGCACGGTGCTAAACTTGCCAATAATGTTCTTATTGGAATGAATGCCACAATTCTCAATGAAGCCAAGATTGGAGCATTTTCAATTATCGGTGCAAATGCCCTTGTCACATCTGGAACAGTAATTCCTCCTAAATCTCTTGTCCTAGGCTCACCTGCAAAAGTCGTTCGAACTATTATAAAAAAGGAGGAGGAAGACATCAAGAAAAATGCAGCAGTATATGTTGAGAAAGCCAAAGAATACAATAACTATTACGCTGAACCGTAAACCTTTTTCGTTTGATTAGAAATATCTATGATGATATTAAAAATCGAGATAAACATCTGAAAATCTAATGTTATCTTTGCATTCAACTTTATTAAATAATAAAAATATATGTCAGTACTTGTAGGAAGAAAAGCTCCCCATTTTAGTGCCGGAGCAGTTATTAACGGAGAAGAAATTGTAGAAAATTTCTCACTAGATCAATATGAAGGTAACAACTATGTGGTCCTTTTCTTTTATCCCAAAGATTTCACATTTGTATGTCCAACTGAATTACATGCTTTTCAAGCTAAATTAAATGAGTTTGAAGATCGGGGATGTAAAGTGGTTGCTTGTTCAACTGATACTGTTGAAAGTCACTGGGGTTGGTTACAAGTTGCAAAAGAAAATGGTGGTATAGAGGGTGTAAATTATCCTCTCATAGCTGACACAACAAAAACAATAACAACCAACTATGGTATTCTCTTTGGCGATTATGACTATAATGAGAATAATGAATTAACAGCAAACGGTCCAATGATCGCATACAGAGGCCTCTTCCTAATCGATAAAAATGGTATAGTTAGACATCAACTAGTCAATGATTTACCTCTTGGAAGAAATGTTGATGAGGCAATAAGAGTATTAGATACTCTAATACATCACGAAACACATGGCGAAGTTTGTCCAGCAAACTGGGAAAAAGGAAAAGAAGCATTATCTGAAAGCTTTGATAGTGTTGCAAATTATTTAGCTAATAATTAAGTTATTAATTACCAAAAAAGCGGTCGATGACCGCCTTTTTTTTGCATTAATTTTAAAAAAATTAAGAAATACTTTTTCTAACTTTAATCGCATATTCGCGTAAAGCAGTTTTGATATCTGAATCATTTTCAGCAATATATTCTTGAATAAATATTGCAGCAAGTACATGGGTTAATTGTTCTCCTTCGTCATCACCTTCAATCAAAGTTGGTGGAGTCGAATCATTGTAAAGTGCTTCTTCGGCTGCTCGCAATTCATCCATTGATAAACGCTCAGCCAATTTTTTAATCACCCCAATCTTCATGCTATTAAATTTAACATTTCAACTAATTTTTCCTCTTTGTTAGTTGCAACACCTTCAACGAGCTCACCATTTTTAAACACAGCAAAAAAAGGAAGATTATCAACCCCTCCTAATCTTCGAGCGACCGGATTATCCTCAGCATTCACATCTAAAAATGTAATCCCAGAAAACCGTTCATCATTAGACAAACGTTTATATTTAGGCGAAAATAACTTGCAACTTCCACACCAATTAGCAAAATATTTTACTACAACTTTATCATTAGATGAGAGCGTATCATTAAAATCTTGATCGACACATACTAAAACTGACATGATGCAAAGATAAAAAGCAAATACAATGTTCAACAATATGAAAATTGATTCAGTTATAGAGAAGTATTATAGTCCCTCGAATATTTAAATTTGTAGCTCATGAAGTACTATTTTTTGATTATACTATTTACTGTTGGATGCTCTAGAGCAGACAAAACATCAAAAAATAAATTTTCAGATGATGGATTGATTAAAATCTATGAATTACAGGATAGAAGAAACACTCCTGCATTGCTCCCCTTTTTAAAAGCTAAAAAAGAAGAACACCGTGTGGCAGCAGCAATGGCATTTGCCAGTATTCAAGACACATTAGCTATTCCATACCTCAATCAAATGCTACAAATAGACCAAGACCCCATGCCGAGAAGAGCTGCAGCTTTTGCATTGGGACAAATTGGTCATTCATCAGCTCTTCCCATATTAAAATCAGCATTTGATGGAGAACTATTTAATGATAATAGAAGGTATATCATTGAGGCAATTGGTAAATGTGGTGACTCTGCAACACTTGCTATTTTTGAGAATACATCTTATCGAGATAGTTCAATTCGTTTGGGTTGGATATATGGGGTATTAAGGTTAAGTCAAAAAGGATATTATTCAAATCAAATTAATGACCGTGTCATTCAACTGCTAAGTGATCCTTATGAATCGATTGCTACTATTGCTGGGGCATATGCTCGTCGATTAGTATCCGCAAATCGATATGAAATTTCGTTAGACTCATTAGTTAGCTTAACCCCATATCCTAAGATAAAGAACCAATTCATCACCGTGAACGAAAAACCCAAAGAACAACAACGATTCAATTCCAAATGGCTTTCTGTTTATCAAACCAAAGATATCTACGCTAAATCAGAAATGATAAAGCAGATCAAAGGTGGAAATGTTAAACCATTTCTAGAACGTCAGATTTCAACCGACTCTACTCATTATTCTATTAAAAATGAGGCATTCTTAAAGTTTTGTGAATTATACCCCTCTGATAAATGGGACTTGATAATCCAAGTGCTTCAGGATTCTAATATGGCACTACAGAGTCTTGCTTCGTATCAACTATTTAATATAGATGATGAAGAAATAACTTTAAAAAAACAAACCCACCTCTTAGAATTATGTAAAGAAGCCATACAAAAATTAGAACTACCGAGACAAGCAGAAACATTTATTGACTTGAATAAAGCCATTTCAAAGCTGAGCGAAGAAGAAGCAAAACCATTCAAAGCTAAGTACAATCATCCTATTGACTGGGAATTTGTCAAAACGATACCTTCCAATCAGCAAGTTATTATTCAAACAGACAAAGGCAAAATCACCCTTCAATTATTTGTTGATCATGCACCTGGGACAGTATCTAATTTTTTAAAATTGACGAATGAAGATTATTACAATAATAAATTCATTCACAGAGTAGTGCCTCAATTTGTCATTCAGGGTGGATGTCCAAGAGGTGATGGTTGGGGAAGTCTTAACTGGACTCAACGAAGTGAATTTAGTCACTACAAAGGTTTCGAGACTGGAACAATTGGAATTGCATCTGCAGGTAAAGATACAGAAGGAGTTCAATTTTTTATAACACATTGTCCCACCCCTTATCTTGATGGAAGATATACTGCTTTTGGGCGTGTAATTCAGGGAATGGATGTTGTTCAACAAATTCAAGTTGGTGATATGATAAAATCCATAAAAACCATCAAGTAATTAAATATGATAACCTAAATCTATTGCCGTCAACAATTGTTATTCAATAGCATGGAGTTAAAACTTGCTTGGAGAAATATTTTCAGAAATAAACGCCGGAGTATAATTACCATCTCTTCCATCATTTTTGCTGTTGTATTCTCTGTAACAATGCGAAGTTTACAACATGGTGCCTATGATAATATGCTAAAAAATATAGTTGGCAACTATCTGGGGTATATCCAAATACATTATAATGGATTCTGGGAGGAAAAAACAATTGACAATAGTTTTTACATTGAAGATTTAGATTCACTAAAGGCTAACCCAACTATAGCATACATCAATCACCGAATTGAGGGTTTTGCACTTGCATCACATCAGAAAGAATCAAAACCTGTTGTAATTCTTGGGATAAATCCATCTAAAGAAAGTGAACATAATCAAATCAAAAACAGCCTAATAAGCGGCTCATTTTTATCCAATAAAAAAAACGGAATTTTAATCGGAAAAGGATTGCAAAAAATAATGAATATCAACATTGGAGATTCACTTATTTTTCTAAGTCAAGGCTTCCAAGGTTCCATTGCCTCTGGGATTTTTCCTGTGTTGGGAATAGTAGATTTAAAAACACCTGATCTCAATAGACGAACTGTTATCATGAATTTAGGCAATGCCCAAGATTTTTTTGGAATAGATAACATGGCCACAAGTGCTGTTATTGGACCAAAAAATGATGAGTGGGAAAAAGCCGAAAAAAGTATTCTAACTCAACTAGACAGCTCCCAATTTGAGATAATGAATTGGCAACAGATGCTACCTGAACTTAAACAACTTATCGATGTTGATCGAGCAGGAGGCACTTTTGTCTTAATTATATTATACAGCATACTAACATTTAGTCTATTTGGAACTGTGCTTATGTTAGCAGAAGAAAGAAATTTTGAATTTGGGGTTCTTGTTGCTATTGGAATGAGGAAATCAATAATCACTCGTATTGCCCTGTATGAAACCCTTATCATGTCAGTTGTTGGTGTAATCTTAGGATTGATATGTGTAATTCCAGTAGTTACTTATTTTCATTTCTACCCCATCAATCTTAGCGGTCAAATGCAAGAAGTTGTTGAACAATTTGGGTTTGAAGCAATCATACCGACTTCACTAAATCCATGGATAAGCATTACTCAAGCTTTAATCGTTTTCTCGATCACCATTTTTGTTAACTTGTATACCCTCGTTAAAATAAAAAATATTCAACCTACTAAAGCAATGCGATCATGATTATAAAAATTGCATTTAAAAACATTTGGAGAAATAGTCTGAGGAGTTGGACTGTTATCATTGCTATTACATTGGGGATTTTTGGGGGTCTAGCTGTTATCAGTACTGCAACAGGTTTAAGTAAAATGAGGCAGAATAATGCCATAGAAACCTATATTAGTCATTTGCAAATACACGACACCAACTTTCTTCAATTCTCAAGAATTAATGATACCATTCCACAAAAAGCGGAATTAATCTCCTACTTAAATTCATCCAAATTGGTAAATGGATTAAGTAAGAGAATTAAGACTGAAAGTTTTATTCAAAGTGCAGGTGGCACAAGTGGTGTTATCTTAAACGGAATTTCACCTGACAATGAAAAAAATGTAACGCGTATTTACCAAAAATTAAATCACGGCAACTATTTTCAAAAGCATAAAAGGAAACCTCCTATAATTCTAAGTCAAATTCTATCCACCAAACTCAACGCTAAAATTAATACAACTGTTCAATGTTCATTTGTAAATTCATATGGTGAGTCTGTAGTCTGTGTATTCAAAGTGATTGATATTTTTCAAACGAACAATTCATTATATGATGAAGTGAATGCTTTCGTAAAAATGGAGGATTTAAAAGCATACGCCAAATTAAAAGGAATTCATGAAATTGCGGTGAAACTTGAGGATGAATCCAATGTTGAGACCTTTAGAAATGAGTTAATTTCAAAATTTCCTAATCATCAAATTGATAGTTGGAGAGGTATAGCCCCTGAATTGGGTTATGCTGATAAAATGATGAATCTGATTCTAATCATATTTCTCATAATCATTATGCTTGCTCTTGCTTTTGGAATCATTAATACAATGTTAATGGCAGTTCTAGAAAGAAAAAAAGAACTGGGTATGCTATTATCTATTGGTATGAACAAAAAAAAGGTGTTTGGTATGATTATATGGGAGTCCGTTTTTCTGGCACTACTATCTGGACCGTTAGGACTCCTATGCTCCTATATTGCAATCACCACATTTGCAAAAAAAGGAATTGATTTATCTTTTGCTGCCTCAGGGCTAAGAAGCGTTGGAATAGAAAGCACAATATACCCATATGTTGAAAATCGTTTTTACTACATCATCAGCATTCTTGTGATTTTAACCGCAATTTTATCCTCTCTTTATCCTGCTATTAAAGCATTAAAATTAAATCCTTCAGAAACATTAAGAACTGCAAATTAAAATCAATGATAACCATAAAAAACATTCGTAAAACATACCAATCTGGTGACATTGAGGTTCAAGCACTTCAAGACATCAGTTTAACCATAAAACCTGGCGAATTCACAGCAATTGTGGGACCATCTGGTTCAGGGAAAACTACCTTACTCAATATCATTGGAGGTTTAGATTCGCCAACAAAAGGTTCCGTAAAAATTAATGAAACTGATATCACACAACTCCCTGAAAATGAACTTATTGATTTTCGACTTCATCACATTGGTTTTATTTTTCAGAGTTATAATTTAATTCCAGTACTTACCGCAAAAGAAAATGTTGAGTTCTTGATGTTACTTCAAAAGAAAAATGAACAAGCTAGAAATGAACGTACACTTAAACTTCTGAAAGCGGTAGGCTTAGAAGATCAAATTCACAAAAGACCCAATGAGATGAGTGGTGGTCAACAACAACGGGTAGCAGTTGCAAGAGCTCTGGCAAGCAAACCCAGTTTTATTTTAGCTGACGAACCAACCGCGAATCTGGATAGTAAGTCTTCAGAAAATTTACTAAACATCATGCAACGACTCAACAGAGAAGAAAAAACAACCTTTATATTCAGTACACATGATCAACGAGTCATTGACAAAGCAAATCGAATCATCACTATTGAAGATGGTAAAATAATCAGTGATACATCCCAATAAAACTATCCCAAGAAATAAAAAGACTTCTTCACATCAATATTTTATAAATTTGACGTTGTTAATTCAATGAGGTTTATACATCTATCTTTTATTCTGCTATCAAGCATCGTTTCAATTGCTCAAATTGGAGGTAGCAGTGCCTTTGCTTTTGCACTAATTGAAAATAATGCAAGACACACAGCACTAGGGGGAGTATCTATTACAAATACAGACCATGATCCTGCAGCTGGTTTTCAAAATCCAGCTCTCATAAACCACCAAATGCACAACTACGCCTCACTATCCTATGCAAACCATGTAGCAGATATTAATTATGGTTTTGGAAGTTATGGAAAAACAATTGATAGTCTTTATGCCATGTCATTTAATATTGGTTTTTACGACTATGGCAATTTTATTCGAACAAATAATGCTGGAGATATCATTGGTGAATTTGATGCAACTGATTATACTTTTCAAGTAGGTTTGAGTAGAAAGGTAACCGATAAAATTACGGTTGGTGCAAATGGCAAATTTTTATATAGTGTTTATGAGGCATACGTAAGTACAGCAGGAGGTATCGATTTAGGAGGCCAATATGCAAATGATGATAAACTAATGAATGTTGGATTTTTGATTAAAAATATGGGGTATCAATTTATTCGATATTCAGACGATAGTCCAAGAGAATCAATACCTTTTGATATTCAAGCTAGCATAAGTAAGAAACTGGCTCACAATCCTCTGAGATTTACACTCACATTACATAATCTTCATCGTTGGAATAATTCTTATGTAAATACGAATACTCGAAATAAAGAAATTGATCTAGAAACCGGTATCGTAAAAAATCAGAATCTATCGTTTGGTGATAAAGCTATGCGGCATGTGATCTTTAATACTGAATTTATTTTCTCCGATAATTTTCAAATTAGAGGAGGATATAATCACCAACGAAGAGCTGAATTAGGTCCAGAAAACAGAAAAGCATCTACAGGATTTAGTTGGGGTTTTTCTATTGGTGTTAAAAAACTTATGATTGGTTATGGAAGTGCAGGATACTTCCCCGGAATTGCCTCCAATTATTTCTCAGTATCAAGAGATTTGTCGAGTTTTAAGCAGAGGGTTAAATAACCCTACTCAATTGAGTATTAAAATCTACCTATTATTCAATAAATCAAAAAATAGGTTTAAGTTTGACCAATATTGAATTCGAAAATAAATATAGCTATTGATGGCCATTCAAGTTGTGGAAAGGGAACACTTGCAAAAAACATAGCCAAGGAACTCGGCTATTTATTTATTGACAGTGGAGCAATGTATAGAGCGGTAACCCTCTATTTGCTCAATGAAGGTATCACGCTTACAGAACTTGAAGAAGACCCGGCAGTTCTTGGTAACATCAAAATTGAATTTGTATACAACTCTGAAAAAAAATTCTATGAAACCCACCTTAATCAGGAAAATGTCGAAAATGAAATTCGAAATATGCGAGTTTCGAGATTCGTTAGTCCAGTTAGTACGATCAAAGTCGTTCGAGACTTTTTAGTTAAAAAACAGCAGGAAATGGGACAAAATAAAGGCGTAGTAATGGACGGTAGAGATATTGGCACTGTTGTTTTCCCAGATGCCGAGTTAAAAATATTTATGACAGCCAGTCCTGAAGTTCGAGCTAAAAGAAGATATGAAGAATTATCCAAAAAAGGAATCCATATCAATTACCAAGAAGTACTTCATAACATTAGGGAACGTGACCAAATGGATAGTACTAGAAAAGAAAGTCCTTTGAGAAAAGCTGAAGATGCAATCACATTAGATAATACCTCAATGACAAAACAAGAACAAGCTAAAATTTCTCTTCAATGGGCAAAGGGAGTGATTGCTGCATTGGATGAGTGATTAAAGCTATCCAACTTTTTTATTTGATTATTGTCAACGTACCTTTATCATTATAGATATTGTTATCCCAACCTCTGTAACTCACTATCCAAAAGTAAACATTACTGTAGGATAAGTCAGTTTGTTTGTATTTGCCATCCCAAGTGGCATTTTTATCTGTCGATTGAAAAACCTTCTCCCCCCATCGATTATAAATCTTGATTTCAAACTCACGAACAAATACATCGCTCCAACCAAATGCATCATTCAAATTATCTCCATTAGCAGTCACTGCATTGGGAACAAAGACCAAAGGTGGTTGAATTAAATAAATATCGTTACTTCGACTAGTTGCATCTAAACTCCCTGAACCTTCATAAGCAATAACACTATACCAATAGCCCCCCCAATCGAAATCAAGATCAGAATCTCTATACTCAACCAAAGGGTCGGCTAAACGAACAATAGGTCGCAATGATCCTGTATCAACAGATCGAAGAAGCTCATAGTCCAATACGCCTCCATTCCATGTTATATAATCGTCCCAACTCAAATCAAATTTAAACCGTGGTATTTCAGATTTTTCATTTAATGCTAACCCTCTTATCACAATTGTACACCCATTATTACTAAATGAACTTAAATGTCCGCAATCATCCACAACCCGGACTTGATAGCAATATGAAGTTGTATTAACATCTACATCAGTATCTACATATATAGTGTCATCGATGTTTGATAGTGTAGTTAGGTACTTAAAATTTCCTTTTTCACGGGTTCCTTTATAAATCTCGTAATACCCAAAATCATCTTCCTTTGATTTTAAAAAAATGACCTCAATGAAGTTGCCATTTACTGTTGCCGTCTTTAAATACGTTTCCTCAACCGGAATTTGACTTTCACGTGCACTACTCAAAAGATATGATATGTCACCCAACTCATTACAAATGTTCTCAACTACTAAATAATAGGTATAATCCCTATTTCTCGGATCAATTACATCAAAATCTGTATACGATCCACCTAACTGACTAGATGAATAAGTCAAAACAGTTGTATCTCCATTTGGATCAACTCGGTATAACGCCATTCTGTAAAAATAGTCAGATGCTGGAGTTTGTTCCCAGTCAATTCGTAGTTCTTCATCACTGATAAAATTGAGACATAAGACATCAGGCGGTGGTAAAAGTGGAGTTGTATCTATCCGGATAATGATAGAAGTGATACTATCTGTGAAACTTGGACACCCTCTATCTTCTGCTCGAACATCTATTTTAAATGATTTACCAGCCTGATTACAAGAAAATAAAAAACTAAATCTAGGATTTAATGAACCCTTACCAATCATAGTATCTTCAAAGCTGATCAAACTTGACTTCAGACTAGTTGGAATATCAAAATAAACCAATAAGGAATCTCCTTCAGGATCCGTAATTGGATAATCAAATGAGAAGGTATCTCCCACCTGGATATTTAGTGTGTCAATAACATTAGTTACAAAATTTTGAGGAGATAAATTTGGTGGTAAATTAAATGGAACAACAGCCATTTTAAATGATGCATTGCTACATCTAGGACTTGGATTATTTTCAGAATAAGCTCCAGTTGTAGTTGGGAAATCGCTAATTCTTGAACTCAAAGGGTTTTCCGGACAACTTGAACAAACACTTTGATATACTATCCCTCTTTTATCAAATCTACTTGTTCCTCCGTCAACATGATCTCCAGTTTGATTTCCTCCAAAATAAGTAGCAAATGATAAATCTGCCATATCCTCCTCAAAAACGGCTAAATGAAAATCTTGACCATCAGTAGTTTTTTGAAATGCATCATCACTTAGAGGCATGTTTGA
>JAKMFK010000065.1 GCA_022425465.1 Bacteroidia bacterium
TACATATCCAAGCAACCAACCGTTCGAGTCCAAGTCCGAATCCACTATGAGGAACACTACCATACCTTCTAAGGTCTAAGTACCACTGAAATACATCCATGGGTAGCTTGTGCTCATTGATTTTTTCAACCAACCATTCTTCACTTGTTTCACGTTCTCCTCCTCCAACTATTTCACCATAACCTTCTGGGGCAAGTACGTCCACACCTCTAGCAAATCGGGGATCTTCTGGGTTGCGTTTCATATAAAAGGCCTTAATTTCATGTGGCCAGTCATAGACCATAATTGGGCAATCAAATAATCGGGTAAGTACGGTTTCATCGCTTCCTCCGAAGTCATTACCATATTCGAAGTTTCGTGCAGATTCCAACCATTGAGGTAAGTTTCTTTGGTCTTCTTCCATCTGTTTTAACTCTTGTTTTAGCGTATCAATCTTGTTCTGATTAAAATTGATTGCTCCTTTTTTCATGCCGCCGGCAGCAATTGCTGCTTCTCTTTGAGCAATATCTTCCTTTATCTCAACAATTCGAGTAGCGTTGTTTTTTATATCTTGTTCGATGGTGAGCATTGTATTTTGTCCATCTACATCTTGATTCCCCTTCAATATTTCAACAGCTTCATCGTAAGATAATCGAGGAAATTTTTTAGATACGGTCTCTAATTTTGAGGTGTCTCTATTAAGAATTTCAAGTTCATCAGGACATTTTTCAAGCACTTCTTGAACTACACTTCGCAAAAAAGACTCAATGGTATCCATATTCTCAAATAGGTCACAAAAGGCCATTTCGGGTTCAATCATCCAAAATTCGGAGAGGTGTCTACGAGTTTTTGACTTTTCAGCTCTAAAAGTAGGTCCGAAGGTGTAAATCTTACCCATGGCCATGGCCATAGCTTCTCCATACAACTGACCTGATTGAGTAAGGTAGGCAGGTTTACCATAATAATCTGTTTCGAACAAATCGGTGGTACCTTCTGCAGCATTTCCTGTAAAAATTGGAGCATCCATTTGAACAAATCCTTGCCCCTGAAAGAAGTTGTGAATGGCATAAGAAATACAGTTTCTAATACGCATAATAGCCCATTGTCGCTTACTTCTCAACCAAAGATGACGGTGGTCTATCAAAAATTCAATACCATGTTCTTTATTAGAAATGGGATAGTCTTTAGCGTTTTGAAATACTTTTAAATCAGTAGTATGGAGTTCAAAACCTCCAATTTGTCGGGTATCTTCAACTACTTTACCCGTAATGGCAATCGAACTTTCTTGACCTAGTGTCTTTGCAGTTTGAAATAAGTCGTCTCCTAAATCCTCCAATCCAAGAATACACTGGCAAATCCCCTGACCATCTCTTAAATTGATGAACACAACCGTTTTACTTTCTCGTCGATTTGCCACCCATCCTTTAAGAGTTACGATTTGACCTACGTGGTCTTTTAACTGTTTAGTATCCATTTTGATTATCCTAGAAAACGTGCTAATTTTGGAGTACAAAAGTAAGGGCAATTCCTTACTTTTTAAACACGAATATGATAAAACAACAACTCAGTCAAAAACTCCTTCAAAAGCTAAGTCCGCAGCAAATTCAGTTTATCAAATTGTTGCAGCTTAACACGTTGAATTTTCAAGAAAGAGTAGATGAAGAGTTGTTGGAAAATCCTGCACTTGAAAGTGGCAAGGAAGAGGATGATATCCAATCCGATGAACAGGAGGATATGGACTATTCTTCTGAGGAACTGGATATTTCTGATTACATGAACGATGATGACGGTGGAGTTCAATTAAGTGGTGATTACAATTCCAATGATGAAGAGAAAGAATTCATGCCTGTAGTTTATTTCTCATCATTTAGAGAACGTCTAATGGAGCAGATATCAGGCCTTATTCACTTGGATCAAGACGAATTACTCGCGGATCAAATTATTGGCACATTAGATGATGATGGGTACTTGAGAAGACCACTTACATCTATAAAAAATGACTTGTTATTCACTCAAAATGTCCAGACTACTACGGAAGATTTACAGCGAATATTGACACTAATTCAAGGCTTAGAGCCTGCAGGAGTTGGAGCCAGAGATCTCAAAGAATGCATTTTACTTCAGATCGAAAGAAGACAACTATCAGGGAATAATCCAGTCTATAAATTGGCTTATAAAATCATTCATGAAATGATGGATGACTTCTCAAAAAAGCATTACAATAGAATTCTTAAAAAATTTGATATTTCTGAAGATTACCTGAAAGAAGCATTGGATTTCATAGCTAAACTAAACCCCAAACCAGCACAATCTGGAGCAGAGGGAGCGATTAACAAAGACTACATAATACCAGATTTTATTGTAAAAGAATCCTACGGCAAATTAGATGTTTCATTGAATTCAAAGAATGCTCCTGAACTCAAAATTAGTCGATCATATAGCGAAACTTTAAAGTCTTATGAAGCAAGTAAAGAAAAATCGGCATCCCAAAAAGATGCAGTTCAATATATCAAACAAAAATTAGATGGAGCTAAGTGGTTCATCGATTCTGTAAAACAGCGTCAAAACACCCTGTTAATGACCATGAATAAAATTGTAGAAATACAGCATGATTTTTTTACCAGTGGTGATGAAACAGATTTGAAACCAATGATTCTTAAAGATATTGCAAATGCTATCCAAATGGATATATCCACTATTTCGAGGGTCGCAAGTAGCAAATATGTGGAGACGGATTTTGGAATGTTTCTGTTGAAAGATTTCTTTACCGAGGGGATAACTACAGGCAGTGGAACTGAGGTAAGCAATAGAGAAGTTAAAAAAATCCTCAAAGATGCTATTGATGCGGAGGATAAATCTAAACCACTGACAGATGAAGCTCTCAAAAAGATATTACATGAAAAGGGCTATCCCATTGCTAGAAGAACGGTTGCCAAGTACAGAGAGCAGTTGAATCTACCTGTTGCTCGTTTACGAAAAGAATTATAACCATGAAATACTTACTCAAGGGAATAGCCATTCTAACTCATCCTATATTCATGCCTTTTTATAGCTTCCTTGTATACATGCCATTAGTAGCAAAGTACAACTTGAATACACTAATTCTTGCGTCAGTATGGGTAGCATTTATGTACATATCTCTTCCACTTGTTTACTTTGTTTTCATTCGGAAAATAAAGCTTGAATGGCCTAGCATGGATGAGCGGAGATCAATATACCGAGCATATTCTTTAGTCAACTTGGGTTTTGCCATGGTGAGTATATTTTTGATGAAAGAATACATTACTTTTTTTCTGGCGGCCACTATACTGCATCTTTTGCTGCTCCTATTTGCCTTTATTGAACTAAAGGCGAGTTGGCATACAGCAGTTTGGAGTTTTTTATTGGGTGCTAGCCTCATGATAGATTATAACTATCAATTTTCAGATTTAGGATATTTGCCTGAAATAGGGAGTGTCACACTTTTGGTGAGTTGGGTCCGTTGGAAAGCGAATGCCCACACGCCATTTCAATTAGTCATGGGTATAGCCATCGGTTTTTTGGCTTCTACGCCTATTATATTTTTTTAAAAACAATGAATTACAATACAATTAACTATCACGAAGATTCAGGGATCACCACTATCGCACTCAATCGTCAAGATCGTTTTAACGCATTCAATAGTGAAATGAGATCAGAACTATTAGCCGCTTTAAATCATGCGAATGAAGACGAGCGTTGCCGGGTTATCATTCTAACGGCTGAGGGCAAAGCTTTTTGTGCAGGTCAAGATTTAAAAGACATAGAAGGTGAAGTAGATTTTGCAGATATTTTAAAAAATGGATATAACCCACTAATCAAGTGTATGCGAGAATTACCCAAGCCTATTGTTGGTCGAATCAATGGGGTAGCTGCGGGGGCAGGTTGTTCACTAGCATTGGCTTGTGATTTTATTGTGGCTGATTCCAAAGCGACATTTGTAGAGGCCTTTGTGAGTATTGGTTTGGTGTTGGATTCAGGTTCATCTTATTTCTTGCCACGGTTAGTGGGGAGTGCACGTGCATTTGAATTAGCTACCATGGGTAATAAGTTGACTGCAGAAAAAGCCCTTGAATGGGGAATGATAAACCGATGTGCGACAACAGAAAACCTAGATGATGAGGTCCAAAAAATAGCCTTGTACTATGCCAATGCTCCCACAAAAGCCATTGGAATGATGAAAAAAATGCTCAATGATTCCATGCATTCCAATCTCAGCGAAGTATTGGATTATGAAACTAAATTTCAAGAAATAGCAGGACAAACCTATGATTTTAATGAGGGTGTAAACGCCTTCTTAGAAAAGAGAAAACCGCTTTTTAAAGGCAATTAAAAACCAAGTATTTATACAATCGTTACAATTAAAGGAGCAATCAGTCTTAAATTTGACGTCGAATGATTAAAAAAGAATTTTTTCTGTTACTATTTGTCTTGATTTTTGGAAGCATATCAGCCCAAAATCAAACACTGCCGTGTGCTACAAATGAGTACATAAAAAATCTTGACAACCAACAACCAGGAATTCAAAAAAATATAGAAGAAACTTTTTTTGATGCGAAACGATTTTCAAACATCAAGTTCAAAAACAAGAAGGATACGATTTATACCATCCAAGTTGTTTTTCATGTGGTTTACAGCAATTCCCTTGAAAACTTGGATGAGGATTACATTACCTCTCAAATGAAAGAATTGAACGAATGTTTCCGTCGACAAAATCCAGACACAATCGATACTCGTGAGATCTTTTTGCCTGTTGCTGCAGATGCGGGAATTGAATTTGAGTTAGCAAAATTAGATCCAGATGGGAACCCTACAAATGGCATTATTCGAAAGTCTACTCCTATACCAACCTTTGGGCAATTCCCAATCAATCTAACGAATGCCGATCGTGTTAAGGAATCATTGTACGGCAGTGAGATTTGGGATCCAGACAGGTATTTAAATATTTGGGTTTGTGATTTGTCGGTGAGTGGTTTTGATGCCTTATTGGGCTATGCCTATCCCCCTACAAATGCGGACAATTGGGGCTCAAACTCATTCACTACAAGAAATAAACAGGGTGTAGTTGTTCATTACAAGGTGGTTGGAAAAAATAACCCATTATCACTTTCTACAGGATCAAAGACGTTAGTGCATGAAGTTGGCCATTATCTCGGGCTTCGTCATATTTGGGGAGATGGTTCAAGAAATCAAGGGTGTAATGTAGACGATTACATGGATGATACCCCCAACAGCAGGGCCGCAAGTAATGGCTGCAGTCTTGGTCAGAATACATGTATCAACAATCCAGGCGATCTGCCAGATATGATTGAAAATTATATGGATTATTCCGATGGCGATTGTCAAAATATGTTCACAGAACAACAAGTGGAGCAGATGCGTTCAAACCTGATCTTATTTCGTTCAGGTATAGCCACGGTTCGATATCCTGCACCTCCGCCTGAGCCGGCACAATTCACATCGCTTTACCCCAATCCTGTGGTGGAAAGTTTGACGGTGACTTTAGCGGATTTAGATGAAGAAGCCGATTACCAAATTGAAGTTACTAACATGTTAGGACAAATCGTTTTTGCATCCAAATTAGAATCCGTTTCTTCACAAACGATATCAGGGCTCAATGCTCTAAGAGGAATGAACGTATGCAAAGTCTTCAAGAAAGGCGAGGAAATACTCACTGAAAAAATCCTTTTTCAGCTCTAGACAATCTAATTGTTTCTAGATCTAATTGTCAAATTACCTGAAATTGTATCAAAGGTTAACAGACTTTAGTTTATCTTTGCTCGCCCAATGAAAGACCAAGTATTTGACCTCGATTTAATCAAAAAAACGTATCAAAATCTATCTGAAAAAGTATCGGCTGCACGAACAGTGCTCGATAAGCCATTGACACTTTCCGAAAAAATATTATACAGCCACCTATGGGATGGTCATGCCAAAACAGCATTTTCCAGAGGTAGCGATTATGTAGATTTTGCTCCAGATCGAATTGCGTGTCAAGATGCGACAGCACAAATGGCATTGCTTCAATTCATGCAAGCAGGTAAATCCAAGGTAGCAGTACCAACAACAGTTCACTGTGATCACTTGATTCAAGCTAAAATCGGAGCAGATGAAGATTTACAAAACGCCCTGAATTCAAGCAACGAAGTATTCAATTTTCTTGAATCCGTATCCAACAAATATGGAATTGGATTTTGGAAGCCTGGAGCTGGAATCATCCATCAGGTGGTTCTTGAAAACTATGCCTTCCCAGGAGGAATGATGATAGGCACAGACTCACACACTGTTAATGCCGGAGGGCTTGGAATGGTAGCCATTGGAGTTGGCGGAGCAGACGCGGTGGATGTCATGGCAGGAATGCCTTGGGAGCTGAAATTCCCCAAGCTTATTGGTGTTAAACTGACAGGTAAACTCGGCGGATGGTCCGCACCCAAAGATGTGATATTAAAAGTAGCAGGTATCCTTACTGTTAAGGGAGGAACTGGTGCAATTGTTGAATATTTTGGCGAAGGTGCAAAATCAATTTCTTGCACAGGCAAAGGAACCATTTGCAATATGGGGGCAGAAATAGGGGCAACCACATCAACTTTCGGATATGATGAAAGTATGGAGCGTTATCTCAAAGCTACTGGAAGAACGGAAGTTGCTGAACTAGCAAACCAAGTTAAAGAACACCTAACAGGAGATGATGAAGTATATGCCAATCCAGAACAATACTTCGACCAGGTGATTGAAATCAATCTGTCCGAGCTTAAGCCACACATCAACGGACCTTTTACCCCGGATTTAGATACCAAAGTGGGGGAGGTAAAAGCCAAAGCAGATGCTAACGGATGGCCATTGGATGTGGAATGGGGACTCATTGGGTCATGTACCAATTCGTCTTATGAAGACCTTAGTAGAGCAGCTTCAATTGCAAAACAAGCAGTTAATAAAAAACTCAAAACCAAGGCACAATTTGGAATCAATCCTGGTTCTGAGACAGTAAGATACACGGCTGAAAGAGATGGATTGCTAGATATTTTTGAGAATTTAGATGCGACTATTTTTACCAATGCATGCGGACCATGTATCGGGCAGTGGGCACGTTATAATGATCCAATTAATGGACCTAAAAATTCAATCATTCACTCGTTTAATAGAAACTTTAGTAAACGTGCTGATGGGAATCCAAATACCCATGCATTTGTAGCATCACCAGAAATTGTGGCAGCTATTGCCATTTCTGGAAGATTGGACTTCAATCCAGCAACAGACACACTAGTCAATGCAGATGGCGAAGAAGTAATGCTGGATGAACCGACAGGTTATGAGTTACCCCCTCAGGGTTTCGGTGTAGAGGATAACGGATATTTAGCACCGCTAGAAGATGGATCAGGTGTGGAAGTAAAAGTAGATCCGAATTCAAAAAGATTGCAACTTCTTGAAGGTTTCCAGCCTTGGAATGGAGAAAATTTACATGGGCTTAAATTACTTATTAAGACTAAAGGAAAGTGTACAACAGACCACATATCTATGGCTGGTCCGTGGTTGACATACCGAGGTCATTTAGACAACATTTCCAATAATTGCCTGATTGGTGCAATCAATGCGTTCAATGACAAAGCAGATACGGTACTCAATCCATATACCAATGCATACGAGGGTGTACCTAAAGTAGCAAGAGCAATCAAAGCTAGTGGGGACTTTTCTATTGTATTTGGTGAGGATAATTACGGAGAGGGAAGTAGCCGTGAGCATGCAGCTATGGAACCTAGACATTTGGGAGTAAGAGCCGTTGTAGTTAAATCTTTTGCTCGTATTCACGAGACCAATTTGAAGAAACAAGGAATGCTAGGACTCACATTTGCAAATCCTGCTGATTACGATAAAATTCAAGAAACAGATACGATAGACATTCTAGGTTTAGATGAATTTACGGCTGGTGTTCCTCTCAAAATTAAGTTGAATCATGCCGATGGTAGCAACGATGTTTTTGAGGTGAATCATACTTACAATGACACTCAAATTGAGTGGTTCAAAGCGGGTAGTGCATTGAACTTAATCAAGCAACAAAGTCAATAATATAACGTTAGTTTTAAAAAATAATTTGTAATCAAGTACATTATGTCTTATTTTGTTGGTTACAAATTCCAAAACACCTAAATCATGAGTTTACAAACCAACGATAAACGTAGCAGGAAGCTTTTATTCTTGATGATTTTTGCATTAGTTCTACTCAATGCGGGACTCATCTATCAATTAGTTTCTAAGAATAATCAGCTTCAAAATACACAAACAGAACTTGTGGATACCACGCAAGAGTTGGAAGATTTAAAAGTCATTGAAGATGAATTGAGAATAAACTTGGAACTCAAGTCAGGTCAAAATGCTAAGCTGGATTCGGTCATTCAAGTCAGAAATCAAGAAATTCAGAAAAAGGTAGCTCAGATTCGGGGTTTATTATCTAAAGGTAGAGTGACTCAAGCAGAGTTAGCGAATGCTAAAAAAGAAATGGCCTCTTTCAAGGAAGAAGTAGAAAAACTTAAAGCGGAGGTTGAAGAGCTTTCCAAACAAAATCAGTACTTAAAGGATGAGAACTATGTCATGCAAAAGCAAATTGAAGCCGAGCGTGAAATTAATCAACAGATTCGTTCTGAAAATACTGAACTTATTAGGCAAGTCGAGGTGGGATCTCGAATTTTCTTAAAATCTTTGGTTGCAGTACCGATGCGAGATGCACTTGTTGGAGGACTTAAAACGACCGATAAATTATCCAAGTTAGAAAAAATTGAGGTGTCATGCACCCTTGGAAATAATGACCTTGTAGCAAATGGAAACAAAACCTTATTCTTTCAAGTGGTAACACCAAATAAAAGCACACTCCACAGTGATAACAACTCTTCCGGAACATTCAATTTTGATGGAGGAGATCGTATGTATACCGTTAAAAAATCAGTTAATTTCCAGAATAAGAACGAGACTATCTCCTTTTCCATACCTAAAACTGACGGGATGACCGAAGGGACTTATACAGTGAATGTATACAGTCAAAACCACAAGATGGGAAGTACTCAATTTACGCTCCGTTAATGAGCATTCGAACAGAAAAAATATCACGAGCGGTTCAACGGGATTTAGCCCCCATATTATCGCGAGTATGCCAACGTATTTTGCCAGACGAACTGGTTACGATTGTCGAAGTACAAGCAACTGCAGATCTTGGACTAGCCAAGGTTTATGTCAGCATATTCAATTCAAAAGACAAAGACAAGAGCCTTTATATCATTGATTTTCACAACAAGGAAATCCGACAGGGATTAGCACAAGTCATGGGTAAGCGTGTACGTAAGATACCCGAATTGAATTTCTATTTGGATACCACCATGGATCATGCCGAACGGATCAACTCACTGCTTAAAAACCTATAACCCAAAACAGTGAGACTCTCTCTGTTTATCGCATATCGTTATCTTTTTTCTAAAAAGAAAATCAATGCCATTAATATCATAACTGCCATAGCCATGCTCGGATTTGGGGTGGGGTCCTTTGCTATGATTATCGTATTGTCTACCTTCAACGGGTTTGAAAATATTGTGGAATCCATGATTAACAATTACGATCCAGATATAAAAATCACGGCAAAAGGCAAAAAAACATTTGTACTCAATTCGACACTGAAAGACCAGCTTAATACCTTAGCAGAAGTCGATTATTACACACCTGTTTTAGAGGAAAAAGTAGTCATAAAATACGATCAACATCAAGAAATTGCTCGCATCAAAGGAATAGAACCCCATTCTTCACATAGCACACTTGATTCACTTGTGGTGTTGGGTGAATTTTATCTAGGAGATACACTCAAAAATTTTGGAGTTTTTGGTGCTGGTTTAGCACAGAAACTTAATTTATTTCCAGGTAGCCCAGAGTTAGTTACGGTTTTCGTGCCTCGAAGAGATGTAGACTATAATGCAATGAATTCCACTGCTTCTTTGAGCACTGAATACCTCCGGTCAAGCGGAACGTTTATGGTACACGAAGAGGTAGACAACGAGGTGTTTATGACTCGATTAGATTTTGCACAAAAATTGTTGTCCTACCCCAATTCCATAAGTGCATTAGAACTCACGTTAAAATCAGGAGAAGATCCCATTGAAGCCAAAGAAAAACTGGTGGAGCTTCTCGGAAATAATTGGGAGATAAAAACACGCCGTGAACTCAATGAAGTGCTTTACAAAATATTTAGCAGTGAGAAGTGGTTTACCTATGCTATTTTATCCTTGGTCTTATTCATTTCTTCGTTCAATATCTTTGGGTCGTTGATCATGTTGGTCATCGACAAGAAAAAAGACATTGGCATACTCAAAAGCATGGGAGCAGAAGAAGGAACATTATATCGAGTATTCATGTGGCAAGGAACTTATATTGCTCTCATCGGTGGTGGAATAGGCATTTTATGTGCAATGATCTTGGTATGGTCACAGTCTTATTTTGAATGGTTTGCAATGGAAAATGCCATCGTATCGGCTTATCCTGTAGAATTGCTTTGGAGTGATGTTACCCTCACCCTGTTAACCATCTTATTCTTAGGAACTAGCATATCTTTGTATCCTGCTTTCAAAGCATCCAAAACACCCATAAACGCCATTAATTAAATCAATGTACACACCATGTCCAATTGGATTCAATCAATTACATCGTTGTTCAAACCTGCAACTCCAGACCCCATGAAATTTTTAGTAGTAGGATTAGGGAATATTGGACCAGAGTATGACCATACTCGGCACAACATCGGTTTTGAAGTATTGGATCAATGGGTGAAACAGCATGATGCTCAATGGGATAGTGGACGATTAGCCAGCATAGCCAAATTCAAATTCAGAGGGAAACAGGTAGTCTGCATCAAACCAACCACTTACATGAATCTCAGTGGTAAAGCAGTACGACATTGGATTAAAACAGAACGCATTGCACCCAAAAATTTTATTATAGTTACCGACGACATTGCCATCGATTTAGGCAAATTGCGGATACGTGGAAAGGGAAGTGCAGGCGGTCACAATGGACTCAAAGACATTCAGCAGCAATTGGGAACAGATCAATATCACCGCATTCGATTTGGTGCCAAAGGAGACTTCCCACGCGGAAGACAAGTTGAATTTGTATTGGGTCAATGGGACGAAAGTGAAGCCATTGAAGTAGCTCTCCAAAAAGACCGTGCATGTAAGGCTATAGAGTCTTGGATTATCAAAGGGCTATCTGGAGCGATGAATGAATTCAGTGGATAGCGTTATTTCAAGAACATTCGACGTTGATTGATGCGGGTACTCCGCGTCTTGGGTGGATTGCGATTGTAGTAGCAACCGTCGCCTGATTTGCCACCAAAAATATATTCAAACTTGATGGATAAGATGTGATAGCTGTCTGTTTTGTCGGCATTGCCACGTTCATTACCGATTGCTTTTGTTGTTTGCGAACGATCGGATAATTCTCGGGCAATATCGCCTTTCTCATTTCCGATAAGAATAGGGTCAGCATATACCGTACTCACATCATCGAGGTAATCCGTGAATGTCTTTCGAAATCCTAAATCCAGAATCAATGAAGTGCTTTTTGCCAGTCTAAACTTATATCCCAGTCCATAGGGGATAACGATAGAAAGGTCACTGTATGGTCCAGAACCATCCTCCAAAAACTGTCCTTCTGTTCCCAACTCGCGAAGTTGATACCACTCATCTTGATATTCAGTTTTGGGTTGATAGTATATCGCACCAATACCACTATAAACATAAAAACGATTAAACCCCTTGTTCCTGCACCAGGGTCGATATTCCAAGAGCAGATCGGCTTCAACCAAATCTGTACGAACACTCAAATTTCGGTCTACTTGAAATTCTTGTTTAGAGTAGGCATCATTTCCTGCCAGATGGGTAACCAAAAAATTAGTCGCTACAGATACACCTCCCATGTGAACGGCAATACCTGCACCAATAGCAGGACGAGTAGCTTTAGCATCCCAGTCAAAAATACCGCGACTACCCACGAAGTTGCTACCGCCCAAATCGCTCATCATATTGCTAGCCCCTAGGTATATGTTTCCCGACCAATTGCGACTTTTGTAAGTCTGAGCTTCAGATACCATCGATTGGAAGGAAGAGGCAAATAAAAGGAGGAGGTAGATTAATCGTTTCACAGAACAAAGATAATCCTTCGAACTTATTTGTAGAATGGATAGTGTTAGCTGTGTACTTGCACTATCTCCCATCATCATTTCTATTTGTTGGTGAATTACAATAATTTTTTAAAAATGGATACAAGAGAAAAAGATTAAAAGGCATTATCTATTTTTCTTTTGGCTTGACCCAAAAGAAACAAAAGGTCAAGACTGTATCCGCTATTTGACCTTGAAACGGTTTGTTTGGTAAAATGAATAAACTCATTCGCCTGTTGGGCGAATTCAGACAGGATTCATTTTTAAACCCAAACTTCACCGACAAGGTACCCATCTATCGGATAAGGTCATTTCAAAAGTTGATTCAAAAAAGTCATCATATATCAAGCGGTTGGGTCATTCAAAAACAGTTTATCCGCCGGAGGAGGACGGGCGTGCGAAGGTGTGAATGAAAAGTTTTTCAGACAAAATCATAAAAGGTGCTTGCATTTTATTTTGATAGAAGATGCGATAACCGATGAAAAAGAAATAAAGATTAAAATTTTATGGATGTATAGCCATTAAAGTCCTCTCATTCCTTAAGAGACGCTGATGATAATCGACGTTGATGATAATTGATATTTCGTATATTTGTGTTAATGATAACTCCGAATCAAACATTCAAACTATATGAACTCCTTAGAAACTCTCCAGACCATTGGTTAAAACATAAGAAGAAGCAAAACAACTCGTGACAAGTATAGAGCAAGTAATTTACAATAAATTTCAATCTGAAAAAGATAGGTTGGCAACGAAGGAGAATATTGCTCATTTGGAAACAAAAATTATCCAATCAAAGTCAGATATTCTGAAGTGGTTAATTGTTTTATTTCTTCCTTTTTACGTAGGGATGATTGTATTTCTCATAAAACAGTTTGCCTAAGCCTTCAAGGTATACTGCCAGCTTGTAATTCTAATTTAACTGAGCATCAACAGGTATTCTACAAATCCTTCGTTAAACCCTGCACGATTTTATAACCGTTAAAAAATTCTTTAGCGATAATCCGAATAAACGAATACATGGGCACAGCAACGATCATCCCCATAATACCGCCCAACGAACCAGCAGCGAGAATAACCATAAAAATTTCCAGTGGATGAGCCTTCACACTTTTCGAGAAGATCAAAGGTTGAAGCACAAAATTATCCAGCAACTGAGCCACCACAAAAGGAATGATAGCAGACATCAAAAAACCAAAGAGAGCAGCATCGGGACTAACCTCCAATTGTGAAGTTGCAGCCAGTAAAAGTCCAATGCCTGCACCCATGAGTGGGCCGATGTAGGGAATAATATTAAACACACCTGCAATCACACCAATGAGCAGAGCATTTTGCACACCCAAGATGGATAGTCCAATCGAGATCACGAGAATAATCACTGTGATTTGAGCCAATACACCGATAAAATAGCGAGACAATAAATCTTTAGTTTCCGTTACAATCGTATTCACCTTGTTCAAGTATTTTTCAGGAGACAGACTCGCGATAATTTGATCCATGATTTGACCGTCTTTGAGCAAGAAAAAACTGATAAACAAAACCGAAAACAGACCAATCAGCGTACTCGATATACCACCTAGGATACTACCGACGTAAGACCCCACATCACTAACATCAATCAATTGGTTAACTTCCTCTTGAATCACCGAGGAAACATCCGTATCCGACACCAACCAACTCGGTAGGTTAGCCAATTCAGATTGGATACGAAGGAGAATACCGTTTGTATCAATTTGGGATAAGATATCCGCTTGATGCACAACGATAGGAGCCATAAAGCGAATGATGCCCGTAACCACACCAATAATAAGAGCAAGAACCAGTCCTGCACGCAGGGCGTTGGACAATTGCCATTGTTTGATACGAACGGCACCCAGCAGACGCATGAGCGGACGAGCGATGAATGCCAAGATGGTTGCTGCAAAAAACGAATAAATCATCAGGCGAACATTCCATAGGATGTATCCTAGGAGGATCAGTCCCAGAAAGCCTAGAATCAATTGGATAGTTTTAGTCGATAACATAGTAGGTTAAAATTCAGTTAGCATAGTGCAAGATACAAACTTAAAAACAAGTTAGGGTTGATCAGCACAGATTTCGGTAAGCACACCTTGAGTAGACTTGGGGTGCAAGAACGCAATCACCTTGTTATCGGCACCTGGTTTAGGCGTATCGTGAATAGCATCAAAACCAGCTTCTTTCAGCCGTTGGAGTTCGGTATCCACATCATCCACAGCAAAAGCAATGTGGTGGATGCCTTCGCCTTTCGATTCAATAAACCGATGGATTGGACTAGAAGCGTTGGTAGCTTGGAGCAGTTCGATTTTCACGTCACCCACTTGAAAAAAAGAAGTCATGACTCCTTCGCTGGGGACTTCTTCCGTTTTATAATGAATGGTATTCAGGAGTTGAGCAAACCGTTGGTTGCTTTCTTCCAGATTTTTAACTGCGATACCGATGTGCTCAATTTTTTGCATACACAAAAGTATAATTTTATTAAATCTTGAAATTCGCTGTTAGTGCCAGTGTGAAGCTGGTACTACATTAAATCCAATTAAAAACAAAACAGTGCTAGCTACAAGCTATCACCAACAGAGAGAGACGTCGATGGAGTAGAAAAAAGATGACCAAAAAACACCAAACATATTTAAAAACTAGACGTTATATTTGCAGTTAGAATAAGTCTAAATAAGAATAAGAAAGAATGAACCTGCCCATATACTTGGATAACAATTCGACCACGCCCATGGACCCACGGGTACTGGAATCGATGTTGCCTTTTTTCAATGAAAATTTTGGTAACGCATCGAGTAGAAATCACAGCTTTGGATGGAATGCCGAAAAAGCCGTTGACGATGCACGTGAGCAGTTGGCCAGTCTCATTGGAAGTACCTCTAAAGAAATCATTTTCACCTCGGGAGCCACTGAGGCGAATAACCTAGCCATCAAAGGGGTCTATGAAATGTATGGTTCACAAGGGAATCACATGATCACCGTAACCACCGAACACAAGGCTGTTTTGGATGCATGTAAAAAAGCAGAAAAATCAGGTGCAGAAGTGACCTATCTATCACCCAACGAAGACGGATTGATCAACCTGGATGAGCTAGAAGCAGCCATTACTGATAAAACTATCCTCATTACCATCATGTATGGTAACAACGAGATTGGAGTGATCCAAGACATTAAAGCCATTTCGGCCATTGCCAAAAAGAATGGTATTCTCTTTCATACCGATGCTACACAAGCAGTAGGTAAAATACCCGTTGATGTATTGGCAGATGGTATCGATTTGATGAGTTTCACGGCACACAAAATGTACGGCCCCAAGGGAGTTGGAGCCTTGTATGTACGTCGTAAAAACCCAAGAGTAAAAGTTACCAGTCAGATGGATGGCGGCGGACACGAACGCGGTATGCGAAGTGGTACACTTAACGTGCCAGGCATTGTTGGATTTGGAAAGGCGTGTGAGCTATGCCAACAAGAGATGGAAAGCGAAGCGACTCGCTTAAGTGCCATGAGAGACAAACTTGAAAAGGAATTACTTACCATCGAAGAAGCATACGTGAACGGAAATGCTCAACATCGTTTGCCTCATGTATCCAATATTTCCTTCAAATTTGTAGAAGGAGAAGGACTCATGATGGGAACCAAAGATATTGCAGTGTCTAGTGGCAGTGCATGTACCAGTGCATCGTTAGAACCGAGTTATGTATTGAAGTCGCTTGGATTGGACGATGAATTGGCCCATTCCTCATTGCGGTTTGGCTTGGGAAGATTCACAACCGAAGAAGAAGTCGACTTTGCAATCGACCATGTAAAAACAGCTGTAAACAAACTCCGAGAGATGAGCCCACTCTGGGAAATGTTTCAAGATGGCATTGATTTGAAAACCATTGAATGGGCAGAACACTAAACAATAAAAGAAAAAATTAACGATATGGCATATTCAGAAAAAGTAATCGACCACTACCAAAATCCTAGAAACATTGGAAAGTTAGACAAAGATTCCAAAACAGTTGGTACAGGACTTGTAGGTGCACCTGAGTGTGGCGATGTGATGCGTTTGCAAATCGATGTAGACGAAGCAACAGGAATCATCAAAGACGCCAAATTCAAAACCTTTGGATGCGGATCAGCCATTGCTTCTTCCTCATTAGCTACGGAGTGGTTAAAGGGTAAAACAGTAGATTCAGCTATGGAAATCGACAACATGGAAATCGTTGAAGAATTAGCGTTACCACCGGTTAAAATTCACTGCTCGGTATTGGCCGAAGATGCTATTAAAATGGCAATCAACGACTACCGTCAGAAGCAGGGATTGGAACCCATTGAGGATGACAAAAAACATTACTAACATTCAAACGACATGATTACAGTATCAGAAAGAGCAGCAAAACAAGTGAACAGCCTCATGGAAACGGAAGGACTGAATAAGGAGTACTTTATTCGTGTTTCGGTAGTCGGAGGTGGATGTTCTGGTTTGAGCTATAAAATGGACTTTGACAACGAGAGCCAAGAAGGCGATCAAGAATTCGAAAGCAACGGATATAAGATTGTTTGCGATATGAAAAGCTTCTTGTACCTATGTGGAACGGAATTGGATTTTACAGATGGGCTGAATGGAAAAGGATTCCAATTCAATAATCCCAATGCCAACAGAACCTGTGGTTGCGGGGAGAGTTTCTCGGTGTAGTAAAATTTTGATTAATAAATCTTCCTTCAATTCATAGATTTTATATAACCTTACAATTTCTGTTTAATTAGATAATTTTTGTCATAATTTTGTTGGTATGAAACAATTTGAAGACACTATTAAATTTGATTTCAAAAAAGGAATTTACAGATGTTCATGTGTGGTTTATCTTTTTAAAGATGGTAATTCACAAATTGCATATGCTCCCTCTTTACAAGTGAGTGGTTATGGAGACACCTTAACTGATGCAATGGAAATGTTAGATAGTACGATGAATAATTACTTCCAGAATATGTTGGAAGCTGGTCAAAAAGAAACCGTTCAGGAATTAACGCACAATGGTTGGGTATCTAGCTCAATTTTTAAAAAGCAATTTCATAATTCTTCATTTGTA
Source organism: Bacteroidia bacterium (assembly GCA_022425465.1). Taxonomy (GTDB): domain Bacteria; phylum Bacteroidota; class Bacteroidia; order NS11-12g; family UBA9320; genus UBA9320. Next base: position 17,278 of record JAKMFK010000065.1, read on the forward strand.
GATACTTTAGGTGTCTTAAGAAATTTTGATTTGCCCGAAGACACTAAGATTCAAGTTGAGAAAATACTAATGTAAACGGAATCCAGACTAAATTTCTTGCTATGAAAACGAAACTTTGGATTAAATTTTTAATAGATCAAGGATGTGAACGAAAACGAGTAAAGGGATCACATTTTCAATATAAATGTCCTAATTGTTTGCGTCCAATCCCTGTAAGAGAAAAAGACAAAGAAGTTCCATTATTTCACATTCAAACGGGTCAAAAGACATTGGGGTTATCAAAAAAAGATTTGAAAGAGTGGTTAAAAAATGAAAAAAATTTAGGTAAATAATTTTTGACTTTCTCTTACAAAACAATACCTCGATCAATCAATTCTTGAGGCGATAGTGATACATGGCGTATGTACATTTTGATACGCTGATCAGGAAGTCCAGCCGCATTTTTAGGTTGACCTTCGATGATTTTAGCTACTTCCATACCCGCAAGTACCTTCCCAAAAACCGTATATTCATTATCCAAAAATGAAGCACCGTCGGGGTCTGTTACGATATAAAATTGAGAGCCACTAGATCGTCTTTCAGGATTAGTCATATTCCCCAAACGTGCAGCAGCTAAACTCCCATATTCATGCTTGAGAATGGACGTGTCAATTTCTGCAGGCAGCGTGTAGCCAGGGCCTCCAGAACCGTCATTATTTCGGTTATCGTCTTTGCTTGTTGGGCTTCCACCTTGGATAACAAAATCATCCACACATCGGTGAAATTCGGTTGAATCATAGTAGCGAGCTCTAACCAAGCTATCAAAGTTGCGGCAGTGAATAGGGGTCTCCTCAAAAAGTTGGAGATAGATATTCCCGAATTCAGTTTGTAGTTCAATCACCTCAGTTTTATCAAGAAGATCACATACATCACACGATTCGTCCTTGCAACTCGAGAATGTACCCAAAAGGGTGATGATTGTAATTCCAAAAAGGATTTTTTTCATGTTCATAGATTTTTCGATTTTTCACGAAGTTAAGCCATATTTTGACCCGGAGCAAAAACTCAAGATAAGTAATGAGATATCGTTTATCTTTGTGTTAGTTAATTCATGTCTTCCATTACACTTGTCATTTTGATGCTGCTGTTATCCGCTTTTTTTTCGGGACTGGAGATTGCATTTATTTCGGTAAACAAACTACGCATCGAACTCAAAAGTAATCAAGGAAAGCACTGGGCAAAATTGTGTTCGAATTACATCAAGTCACCTTCAAAATTTATCAGTACCATTTTAGTGGCCAACAACATTGCCTTGGTAGTATACGGGGTGACTATGGAGGAACTATTTAGACCCCAATTTGCCTATCTAGGATCATTCCCAGCTTTGATTCTGGCCACGTTTATATCCACAGGCATTGTTTTACTCACGGCCGAATTTTTACCAAAAGCATTGTTTCGATTAAATCCCAGTGGCATACTGAGTGTATTGGTTTATCCCTTTCAGTTTTTTTATGTCATTTTATGGCCGATTGTTCAATTCGTGATTTGGTTAAGCAATTTCGTTTTGGTCAAAATTTTTAAAATGGAGCTTTCTGATGAATCTCCTGCCTTCAGTAAAATTGATTTAGATCATTTTATATCGCAGTCTTCTTACCTTCCACCAGATGGAGAAGAGCCTGAGGTAGATACCGAAATTCTCAAAAATGCATTGGATTTTGGAAATGTGGAAGTAAGGGATTGCCTCGTTCCTCGAACAGACATCAACGCGATTGATATCGA
>JAKMFK010000092.1 GCA_022425465.1 Bacteroidia bacterium
TGCAGGTGATTTGACCTTCTTTAGAAGTAGTTGGATTGCAGATTATCCAGATGGGGAAAACTTCATGGCTTGTTTCTATGGTCCCAATAAAGCCCCTAATGGGCCAAACTATACACGTTATTCAAATTTTGAATTTGATCAAGAATATACCAGCTTGATGTCTGTAACAGACCCTATAAAAAAAGAAAAATTAATAACCAAAATGGAAAACATCCTTCATGATGACCAACCATTTATTTTACTATTCTATGATGAGAGTATTTGGTTAAAAAACAAAAAGGTGGATCAAATTAAGATAAATGCTCTTAACCACCTTGACCTGAGACAGGCAGAGGTTAAATCTTAATTTTTTATAATTTTGAAAAAAATCACATCATATGAAATCTAAAATTCAAAATATTCTTGGACTGCTACTCGGTATTATTATAGGAAGCATAATCAATATGAGTATAGTGTCGATTAGTGGAAATTTGATACCACTACCCCTAGGAGTCAATCCTGATGATGTTAATTCGTTACGTGAAAATATACATCTGTTTGAGTCAAAACATTATATAATGCCTTTCTTGGCTCATGCATTAGGTACACTTTCAGGTGCATTTTTTGCTTCAAAAATTGCAGTATCAAAAAAGAAAATGTATGCTTATATCGTTGGTTTATTTTTCTTGGTCGGTGGTATTTCAGCAGCATATATGATAGGTACTCCAATTATACCTACGACTATTGATCTAGTGCTTGCCTACTTACCTATGGCATGGATAGCTCATAGGTTTGCTCAAGGCTAACCTGCTTTTAAATTACCGCTTTTTTTGACACCACCCTTGGCTTTGCTTTGAGCTTTAGGAGCGTTATGAGCGGTTGGCTTCTTGTTATTGGATTTAGAAGTGGACTTCTTAGCCTCTTTCACTTTATCATCACTATCAGGCTCAGTCAATTGGTTGAAGTCTAATTGGTCTTTTAAAAGACGATACCAACTTACAAGTTTAACAATGTCTGAATTATAGACTTGATCTTCATCAAAGTCCTTAACTACTTGTCTAAAAAACGATTGAATCGCATCACCAGTATTTTTCTTATTAACCAACTCAAGACCTGCCTCAACCTTTTCATGCAGCGACTTCAAGATTTCATCTAATTTTTTATCCCCATCATAGGTATACATAGAGATATCACTCAAAAACGATACTTTTTGTGTAAGTGAAGTAGGAAATCTTTTTTTATCTCCATTTAAAGACTCTACAATAAGACCATTTGCTCGTTTTCCTACTAGTTTATGAAGTCCAGGTTTACCTGCTACAGATACTATTTCGTTTAAATATAATGACATTAATTAATAACGCTTGTTAAAAGTGGTACGAAAATATCTATTCTATTGACAAATCTATAAATGTGTTATTATTTTAAAATAATCTAATTTGATTATTACAAAGCAGATCTCAATCGCAACAACTTTTCTAATAAGTCTTCAATATTGTGTAGTGGTAACATGTTTGCTCCGTCACTAAGAGCAGAGCTTGGATCTGGGTGTGTTTCAATGAAGAGACCATCTACCCCAACTGAAACAGCGGCTTTCGCAAGTGGTTCAATGAGTTGTGGTAATCCACCGGTAACACCCGTACCATTATTCGGTTGTTGTAAAGAGTGAGTGCAATCCATAACAACTGGATAACCCGTTTCTTTCATCCATACAATATTTCTATAATCTACAATCATATCTCCATAGCCAAACATATTTCCACGCTCTGTCAAAAGAACTTTATTATTTGACATTTCAACTAACTTTTGAGCAGCAAATTTCATTGCTTCAGCACCTGCAAATTGTCCTTTTTTGATATTTATAACCTTACCTGTTTTTGCAGCAGATTGTAGCAGTTCAGTTTGACGAAACAGAAACGCTGGTATTTGAAGTACATCTACAAATTCTGCAGCGATTTCAGCTTCTTTACTTTCATGGATATCCGTTACAATTGGCACATCAAATGTTGACCGGACCTTACCCAATAATTTTAGTGCTTTTTCATCACCTATTCCAGTAAATGAAGAAGCATTCGTTCGATTAGCTTTTTTGTATGATGATTTAAAGACAAAAGGAATATCTAGTTTATCCGTTACCTTTTTTAAATATTCGGCAGTATGCATGGTAATTTCCTCATTTTCTACAGCACAAGGTCCAGCTAATAAAAATAGCTTATCACCGTTTAATACTTCATCTAGTGTATTATCTATGGAATTCAAAATTTATGTCTTAATTAATTATATCACAAATGTACTCAATATTAAAAATGAAAAATCAGATAAAAAATTCTCAAATTATTTTTATAAAGATGCATTTTTTAACTATTTAACTTGTTTTATTTTTTAACATTGCAACGCAATAACAAATTAATATCATGTCTAATAATTTATTAAAAGGAAAAAAGGGGATTATTTCTGGAGCATTGGATAGTAATTCAATAGCCTGGAAAGTTGCTGAAAAATGCGTTAAACAGGGAGCTGAAATAATACTAACCAACGCACCTATTGCAATGCGTATGGGGGCAATCAACGAACTATCTGAAAAGCTAACCGCACCTATTATTCCTTGCGATGTCACTGACAATGACCAAGTGATTGAATTGGTTGAAAAATCAAAAGAGCATTTTGGAGGTAAATTCGATTTCCTATTACATTCAATCGGCATGAGCTTAAATGTCAGAAAAGGAAGAGACTACACTAATCTAAAATATGATTGGACTCACAAAACCTATGATATTTCAGCACTATCATTTCACAAAATGATCCAAGCTTGTTATCAGGCTGATGCAATGAATGATTGGGGATCAATTCTTGGCTTAACTTACATTGCCGCACAGCGTGTTTTCCCAGATTACAGTGAAATGGCTGAAAGTAAAGCATTATTAGAAAGTATAGCTCGAAACTTTGGATATCACTATGGTAAGAAAGCCAAAGTTAGAATTAACACCATTTCTCAATCCCCTACGTTTACTACTGCTGGTAGTGGTGTGAAAGGATTTGATGACTTTATGAGTTTTGCATCTAAAATGTCACCATTAGGGAATGCAGATGCTGATACATGTGCAGACTACTGCATATCGTTATTCTCTGACCTAACCAAGATGGTAACCATGCAAAACCTCTTTCATGACGGTGGATTTAGTTTCACTGGTGTGAGTAACGATGTTTTAAGATAATTACATTACCACGCCTATTTCGTCTAATACTTTGTCTGCTTTGCCAAAGTATTTCATGATGTAGAGTACATATCTAATATCTACTCCTATCGATCTGCTGTAACTTTCATTCCAAGCATAATCGTTGATTGTAGCAGTGTATGCCCTATCAAAGTTCACTCCTACTAACCTACCTTTACTGTCCATTATTGGACTTCCACTATTTCCACCAGTTGTATCCATATTGTACAAAAGTCCAACTACAACACTTCCGTTTGATTTATTCTTGAGAACATCCGCAGGTTCTATTTTTTTCATTTTGTCTATAAATTCAGGCTGAAGAAAATAATCTGGATTAGTTGTGCCCTCCGTTTTTTCTATGATTCCATTGACAGTAGTATATGGACTAGCTTTAACAGCATCCTCTGGCTCATAACCTTTCACGTAACCGTATGTAAACCTTAATGTTCCATTAGCGTCAGGAATAAAACTTCCGCCTTTCATTTCCATTTCAATATCATTAAAACGTGGAATGATCGCATCAATCTCTGCATTAATTTGAATCATCTCTTTTTGCATATCTCTAAATACACGATTCACCCTCGCAGCAAATGTTATAAGTTCATCATTGGTCTTTAGAAATTTTTCCATATCAGACTCCATCAAACTGTTGTTTTTCTGAACCTTCCTCAACTTTGAACTCTCCCACAACATCTCAGCAAATCTATATGCAGCCTTTCGTGAAGTGCTGTAACCTGAATAAAATTTATGATCAAATAAGTATTTAATTTCTGAAAGATGGCTTAGGGATAATTGATATAACAATTCAGAAAAAAGTTTCTTCTCAAGAGACAATCTAGACTCTAGACCTCTATATGAAGACAATTGTAGAAGTATTTTCGAGGAATTTTTATCTAAAAAAGCTGCACGTTCATCTTTTGAAACAGATTGAATACTTTCATTATTTATTTGAGTAAATGCTGCACCAGCAAAAATTCCATTTCTGTATAACTGATTCAAATAGATATAATCTCTTGCTAAAGCAAATTTTCGAGCATACAACTCCTCGTTATCCTGGAATAAAGATTGATAGCTTTTAAAAGACGATTTCTTGGAGGCATATTCTGAAAGCCTCTTTTGACTATTATATTTTTGAGCTATTACGCCTGTACGTTGAAGTCCTTTTTTTTTACCCTTAAAATTTTTAGACGTGTTATTTAAACTTGCCAGTCTTCCACTGTATTTTAACTTCATATCTATATCATTTCCAGCAAATTCGTTTATGGCATCAATTTGAAAATCAAACCATTCAGCAATAATTGGAAGAACATAATTGTTTTGATAATCCAAAAATTGAGCAGTTTGGTTTCTGTATGTTCTTCCGGGGTATCCGAGAATAAACGTAAAATCTCCTTCAGACGTTCCAGATGGATTAACTTCTAAATGTTTTTCTGGGACATAAGGCACGCCATTTTCATAGGCACGAACAATTGAAAAATCTCCATTGTGTCTTGGCCACTCCCAGTTATCTGTTTCGCCACCAAATTTACCAATATTTTTAGGTGGTACATAAACCAATCGCACATCATCCAGCGTCTTGTATAGAAATAAAGTATATGACTTTCCAACTAACATCTCCGAAATCTCAGGAGTAAGATTTGGGTTTGCTTTTTGCTCTCTTTCTAGAATTAATTTTCGATTCTTTGAGATAATTTCTTTCCGTTTCAAAGCTGGTGTGTTAACTCCTATACCTACCAAAACTTCATCTGAAATATCTTCATAGGACATCGTAATTTTACATGGTAAAGAGGTCTTGATCTCTGCCTCATTTTTTGACGCATAAAATCCATTTTCCAAATAGTTGTTTTCTGAAGAACTCACAGAAGCAACAGAACTAAAAACACAATGATGATTCGTAATAATAAGTCCAGAATTAGATATGAATGAGCCTGTACATCCACCTAAACGAACCAATGCGTTAACCAATGCAGGTTTAGATTCATCATAAATATCGTAAGTAGAAATTTCCAAGCCAGCACTTTTTAGATCAAGGGAATTTAGTTGACTCATTGGAAACATTCCCTCTTCTAAAGAATCAGTTTTGAAGGAAAATAAGGAAATTGCCAATAAGGATACGAATACTATTTTTTTCATATTGAGTTTAATTTTTAAAATTTAATAGAAATAAGATGCTTTAATGAAATTAGTAAGCATCTCATTGTTACTAGAATGAATGTCTTTGACCTTACCACTCCACTCATTCTTTCCTTGATAAATGAAGATAACATCATCTCCAATATCAAATACCGTTTTCATATCATGCGTATTTATAATGGTCGTAATATTGAACTCCTTTGTTATACTCTTTAATAATTCATCAATTACTCTTGAGGTAACAGGATCTAACCCCGAGTTTGGTTCATCACAAAAGAGGTATTTTATATCAAGTGCAATAGCTCTAGCGATACCAACACGTTTTTTCATGCCACCACTTATTTCAGCTGGGAATTTATCGTTAATCCCTTGCATTTCAACTTGTTCAAGACAAAAGTTTACACGATCTTTTCGCTCGGCAGGGGTCATTGAAGTGAACATTTTTAGGGTAAACTCCACATTTTGTTCGACAGTGAGCGAATCAAACAAAGCTGTACCTTGAAAAAGCATACCAATTTCTTGTCGAACTTCACGCAACTGCGAATATTCTAGGTTAGTAAAATCTCGACTGTCATACATCACATTACCAGAAGTTGGTCTCAATAAACCAACCATACACTTCATCATAACACTTTTACCGTGTCCACTACTACCAATTACAAGGTTTACCTTACCTGTCTCAAATTTTGTTGAAATATTTTTCAATACCTCAACCCCGTCAAACGATTTGGAAACATTGATTAATTCGATCATAATAATATTTGAGCTAATAGATAGTCAGAAAATAAAATAGCTACAGCACTATAAACAACAGCCTTTGTGCTGCTTGCACCAACCTCTAATGCACCACCACTAGTTGTATATCCTTGAAAAGCAGAAACAGAGGTTATAATAAAAGCATAGGTAAATGCTTTAATGAGTGAAAACAATAGATTGAATGGCAAAAATGACTCTCTAGCACCTTGAAAATACTCTTCATAAGTTAATATGCCAGAGGCCTCTCCTGCTATAATACCACCCAGATTACTCAAGAAAATTGAAATGATAACCAACATAGGAATCATAATTAAGCCAGCAACAATCTTGGGTAAAGCAAGATAACCACTAGAATTAATTCCCATGACTTCAAGAGCATCTATTTGTTCACTAACACGCATGGTACCAATTTCTGAAGCAATATGAGAACCTACTTTACCAGCCAATACAAGGCAAGTTATTGTCGGAGCTAATTCCAGCATCGAAGAATCACTTACTATCGATCCAATTACTGGCTTAGCAATTAATGGTGATATAAGTTGATAAGCAATTTGTAACGTAGTCACAGCACCTTGAAAAACAGCAATGATAACTACAATAGACAACGAGCCTACTCCAATGTTATTCATCTCGGTTATCGTTCTGTCGATATACACGGATAATTTTTCAGGTTTAGAAAACATCCCCTTCAAAAAAAGAATGTAATTACCAAAGTGATAAAAGAATGTCATATCGGGTGTAAAGATACATACATCTGTATTCTATACGAATGAAATAGTCCACAGCTTATAAAAAACTATATAAAGCTCCATCAAACAAAATCATTTGTACATACATTTGTTAAAAGATATTACCCATGAAAGTAGCAATAGTTAGTGGAGGAACAAAAGGAATTGGTAAAGCAATATGTCAAATTTTATTGGACAATGGACTGAAGGTATATACTTCAGCTCGGAATATTGACCCAAACTTTACACATCAAAATCTATTTCAGTTTGCATCCGATCTGTCTACAAAACAAGGTGTTTTGGATTTTTCAAATTTTATTTCAAATCAGGAAACGGTTGTCGATATTTTAGTAAACAATGTAGGCGTTTTTATGCCTGGCAAACTGATGGATGAGGAAGAAGGCTCTTTTGAAATACAGATAAATACAAACTTAGCATCAAGCTATCATCTAACACGTCAAACCATAGCTCAAATTAGAAAATCTCAAAAACCATACATTTTCAATATATGCTCTACCGCTAGTATTACTCCATATCTTAATGGGGGTTCCTATTGCATAAGTAAGTACGCACAACTAGGATTCACAAAAGTTCTGAGAGAAGAATTAAAAGAAGATAACATCAAAGTTAGTGCAGTTTTACCTGGTGCTACGCTAACCAACTCATGGGCGGGAACCGATTTACCTAAAAATCGTTTCAGTGAGCCCGAATCTATTGCAAAACTTTTGTGGACTGCCTACGAACTATCTGACACAACCGTAATGGAAGAGATCATACTTCGTCCTGTTGCGGGTGATATATAATCATTATTTCATTACAATTTAATGATAGGGTATTGAATAAAAATATGTAAATTTGAGGCATATTTTAAATTTAAACTATACAATGATTAAAGTACTACACAAATTAGCAATGGCCACTCTTTTTATGAGTAGCACCTTTTACTATGCTAAAGGGCAAACCGAGGTTAAAGCAAATGATTTTTTTGGTAAAGAGATTATAAGTGAAGAACTTCAAAATGAAAACTTAAAACTTAAAGCAAATTACAGGAACTGGAAATTCCCTGTAGATGCAATAACACAATTAACATCACTCGATCGTTATGTTAATTTCATGTTTCAAGATACAGCAGTGAAATTTGTATATTCTGACGGACAAGCTCGTCATAATTCATGGAACTCAGTTGGAGCAGCATTTACACCAAACGATCCAAATTTAGAGCTATCTGATGATAATATCATATTGTCTCGATATAATGAGTACAGTGTGGATTCAATTTACTTCCCATATTTATACGTTCGTTACATCGATGAAATTGATGTAAACGGTACAATGACAGATGTTGTTGATACTTTAATTGTACAGTTTTTCAAATTCGATAATTTAAGAAGAGGACAATTTGTACCTACTGGTGAAGATCCAAATTTATTCATGATACCTAATAATTGGACTCCTAGCTTACATGGCTCAAACAGTCCTGCTTATCAAGTTCGAATTCCATTAACCATTGAAGATACTACTTCACAACCAAGTGCTGAAGGTTGGGGAACTAGAGGTCAAGTTATTCCTGTACCTCCAGGTGTAGGTAAGGTTGATTCTGATGCAGCCACTACCAATTTAGAATTTAAGAATGTATTCGGGTTTAGTATGTCATTCGCTACTATGGTGCCTTACCAATTTGGAGATACGATGGAAGCAAGAGACGGTTCAGAAATCACTAACAAAATGAACTACTTCGGACATAGCATGTACATCAACAACTCCGTTATGGTTCCTCAAACTGAATATTGCAACAACTCATGGTGGGTGCCTGGAGAAATTGGATACGGTGGTGATCAAAATGGTTGGGAAAATGCCATACCAGGAAATGCCTATTTCCAAGATAGATATGTAAACTATGCCATACACGTAACTACTGACAAGTTAGGAACTGAAGAATTGGATAACAATTTAACATTCGGAGTTTACCCTAATCCCGTTCATAAAAATGAATTTTTGAAAGCTGACTTCAATTTAATTAATTCCAGCAACGTCACTATCGAATTATTTGACTTACTAGGCAATAAGGTTAAAGAAATAGCTAATGGATATTATACCAGTGGAGAACACACATCAGATGTAAATATCAGTGATCTTGATGCAGGTATGTATGTCTATACTATTAAGGCAGGAAATGCAGTTTCAAGTAAAAAAGTAACCATTATTGATTAATCAATAATATTATTAACACTAACTAAAAGTCCTCTTTTGAAAAAGAGGACTTTTTTTATACATCAAAATCAATAAATCCCTGGTGTTGGTGAAAATATTAAATCTTCAACAGATGGACTTCCATCGGTTATTTTATCTCTGTAGTTATTAAAAGTATCTTTGGTCTCTTTGGACAATACTTCCTGAATTTTCAAAACAAAATCATCAGATATTACAATTGGTGTGTGTTCATATACTATACGACCATCTTCTATAATAGCATTCACAGCATATTCATTGCAAAGCCTCACTTCTTTGCCAGTTAAAGAACATCTTTCTATCCAACTATCAATCGTATACTTCTCTGTCCGATGTAGATAATCCAATTTACGTAGAAAATTCTCACTATAGTCCTCATATAATTGAGTAATAGCCACCTTACTCTCGTTACTAATTTCACTTGTCATTGATGACACACATGATTCACAAATTGCGTATTCATAGACAATTTCTGATTTATTTAATACCCTATTCTGTTTGAAAACTTTTTCAATAAAATATTTCGAAAATTGTTGAAGTTCCCCATTACACATCGTACATTGAACAAATGGAGCATTTGTATCAAACGAATAAAAAAAAGATGGAACAGGAAAGCTTATTTTTTTTCGCGTCATGATTAATTATCAAGTGTAAAAGTATTACATTTGCACAAATTTTTAGTAATGGGTGTAACACGATTAGAAAGAAAAGGTAGAAAAAACAAGACTGTAGCCAAGGTTAGAGTTGCAACTATCAAAAGATTAAGAAGTAAATCTACAGTAGAATCTCCTAATAA
>JAKMFK010000116.1 GCA_022425465.1 Bacteroidia bacterium
TTAATTTTAACTCATGCTCATTTGGACCATGTTTTTGGTGTAAATTGGGTGAATAAAACGTATGGGCTTACTCCTGAGTTACATTATGAAGATCGAGTTGTTTATGAGTCTGCTCATAGTGTAGCAAAACAATATGGATTGCATATGGAGGAATTAATTAAAGGTGATTTTTCGTTAGTTCATGGTCAGAAATTTGAATTTGGTGAGTGTAATTTTACAATTATTCATACTCCGGGTCATTCACCAGGAAGTGTTTGTTTTAGAAATGATGAAGAAGCCTACATAGTTAGTGGCGATGTGTTATTCCAAGGAAGTATAGGAAGAACAGACCTTCCTGGAGGCGATTATTCTGTCCTTATGCGATCTATCAACGAACACATCATTAATTTGAATAAGGATACTGTTGTATACTCTGGCCATGGACCTATTACAACAGTTGGTCAAGAGATAATAAGCAACCCATTTTTACAAGCATAAAAAAAGCTACTTCGAAAAGTAGCTTTTTAACGATTGGTTTAAAATCTTAATTTTCTTGGTTTTTGAATGCGTCCAAATCAAAAAGTAAGCTGAATCTTATGGTATTTTGAAGAGGGTGTCTTCTAGCAAATGGTTGAAGGTAAGCAGCATCAATTTGGAAAACATTGTACTTTAGACCAGCACCAAATGTCATGTATTTTCTGGAACCTTTAGTGTCAGCTTCATAGAAGTATCCAGCTCTCAGAGCAAATTGCTTTGCATACCAGTATTCAACACCAGCAGAAATGGTTATTTCATTCAATTCTTCTTTAAACCCACCAGGAGCGTCAGACAAAGAGGATAACATACCATTAATGAGGGGTTCATCTACAATTACTCTATCAGATATTTCGCCTAAAGAATCATAAGTGTACTGAGGAGTAGGAACGAGTAATTTGTTGAAGTCAACACCAAAACCAATCTCGTTATAATCGTCAAGTTGTGTATTCCAAAAAGTTCCCAACCTCAAGTTAACTGGAATAAAGTCTCGATTTGCTTCAGTAGTGTATGTGATTTTGTTTCCAATGTTACTGATATTTCCACCAATCGTATAGTCGAAGTCTTTACCACCTAATTTAGTATCGTTTTTGTATGTCATGGAGATATCTCCAGATCCAGCCATACCAGCTTTTATTTCTGTTCCGCTAGATCCAACTTGACCTCTTGCAAGGTCAGACAAAATGAACCTTAATGCAACTCCTAATGATAAATTGTCAGATAATTTTCGGGCATATGCTCCGTCTAAAGCAAATTCTTTAGGTTCATAGTCTCCCGTGGATGTTCCTTGATCGTCAGTAAACTGGATGTCACCAAGTGTAAAGTATCTTAGCGATGCACCAACTGTACTTTTATCATCAATTTTTTTATAGCCAGACATGTAGTAAAACCAGATATCAGGAACTAGTTGTCTCAACCAAGGTGCTGCTGAAATTGCCATACCACCATCGCCTTCAACAAAAGCTAGTTTTGAGGCGTTCCAATGGATAGAATTCGCATCTGCTGAGGTTGCAGCACCTAGATCTCCCATTGCTGCTGATCTGGAATCAGGTGAGATGAGAAGAAAAGGGGCAGCTGTGGTTATAACGTTTCTTTGTCCAAGAAGACTCTCTTTAGATTGTAGGCCACCTTGAGCATTAACTTTAGATGTCAGAAATAGACTGCAAGTTATAAATAATGTGTTTAAATTTTTCAATGTTTTTTCAATAAGAGGCAAATGTATCATTAATTTTTTTATTAGTTTATGATATATAATTTTTGGTTTTTACTTGTTTCAGTTCCATCTTCAGCCTTGAGCTTCATAATGTATAAATATACACCACGAGCAAGCTGATCGCCATAATCATCTCTACCATCCCATGTTATCTCAGAACAATGTGTTTCGGCATTAGGGATTACTTGTGTTATGGACTTGACTATCTTTCCCGATGTAGATGTAATAATTAAATTGGCCGTGATATTTTGTCCTGGTTTATTATGATCAAAATGGAACTCAGTATTTGTAGTGAATGGGTTTGGATAATTTAAGAGATTTTCCATTGCTATTGCATTGTCCTCGCTTACTATGAACTCAGTGTATGATTCTTTAGAGTTATTATAGACATCCCAAACTTTTAGCTTTATCGTATGTCTTCCTGAAGTTAAATTATCAAAGGGATATTCTATGGTTCCTCGCTGGTAACTGTTTAATTCCGGTTGGTAGTAATCATTCAGTATGATGGATTGTTCATAATCAGTTCCCTGGTCTAAAATGGCTTCCATTTCTCTCCCAATTCCGCTTCCAATGGTATTGATACCATTACTATCCATCAAACGAGCTATTAGCAGAGGGTTAGTTGATGTTAATCCACCAAACACCCAGCTTTCATCATCGATATATAAATCCAATTCATCAAATACATTGTCATCAACAATATTATCTGAAGTCCCACCTATTTTATAATTCAACTCCGTGCCACCAGCGTGTTCTAATCCATCTTTAGCATAATAAGATAGTTTTCCATTGCCCACATTGTAAGCAATGTCTTTAGGTACTACAAATTGAAAGTTGAATGTACCATTTGTTATAGAAACCTTACCCTTATATATAATCCTATCCTGTTCCTCAAAAGAGATAGGAATACTTTGAGGGTCTTGCCCTAGTGTATTATATTTGGATGGTTTGTCATAAAATGTCGGAAATAATTTTCCATTAAAATTGTCAATTCGTTGATTGTCTAAGTCTCTTATTTCACCTTCAATAGTAATTAATTCAAGTGCACCTAGTGTATCATTAAACAAACCAACTTCTTTTCCATTTACACGAGTGCTAACTACATTGTATTTAGGGCTTAGTAAGCTCATAGCAGGATCCCCCAATAGGATGAAACATCGTTTGTTGATTTCCTCTGAAGGGTCAGCGTTACGTGTTTTTCTGTATGCCTCTCCAAGCGTGGGTAATTCACCATTAACTTTTTTTAGCAGATTGTTATTTAATAAGTTGGAATTTAAATCTGTATTGGCACCAATGTAAACTACACGAGTTGTAGCTATCATGCCTACTGCACCACCATTGGGATTAAGAAGCATTAATTCACCTGGAGATTCAATTTCAAGATTGTCAATTTTTGCAAGCTCACAACTTGCTGTGATATAAAAAGATAACTTGTCGTAATTGGTCCAACTTGAGATTTCAGGTCTTGTTACTACCCGTTCGTGAGCCATCCCATTCTCACCCCCATGGCCAACATAATTGAAGATAAGTGTTCCTTGTGAACTGATCATTTTATTGATGTCCTCGTTAACTTTAGGATATTTATTACCACTGCCAAAGGAAACTTGTTCGTAAGCATCCATCCATATTTTTTTGATGTTGTATTCAGGACTTTGTTGCTGAATAAATTGTGTCATGTTTTCTGATGGTTGAACATGACGATTTTGATCTTCATCATCCCCTAAAAAAGTAAGTGTTTGCATCCAGTTTCCTCTACTTTCAGCTGAGTTGTAGTGGATAATTTTATCTACCATAAGTTTGGCTTCAAAACTGTTGGAGGCCGGAAGTCTACCTACACCAATGTCTAAATCTTCATCTTTGGATGATGTGCCCCAATAGCCTTCATCATCGTCAAGGATAGCAAAGTAATCATCCGAGCAATAGGAAATAGGAGGGTAATTGCTTTCATAACTTTGATAAATGGGGACTATATTGGTGTTATTTGGTTCAACATCTTTGTAGTCGTAACTGGCATCTCCAAATAACAACAGATGCTTAAATGTACGAGTTGCTCCAGGTAGGTTTCCTCTATCATAGAGCAATTTAGCAAAATCTCGAATAGCTGTAACGTCTTGTGAGCCCGATGAGAATTCATTTTTAATCTGATTTATGGTTGCAACGAAAACCTCTAAATTATTGTTTCTGTGATAATCAGCTAATCGATTGGCTTGATAGAGGAGGTCTTTGTGTGTTACAATGAGGTAGTCGATATCTTTTACGCCATGAAGGTTTTGATTGGCAACTTTTTCAATATAATTCGGATTAGGTACATTGAATTTATCAAAAAGAATATATTCGGGTTGAGAACTAGCAGTTATATTTTCTGCAGTAAAAAATGCATTGTTCCCTTGTAATTCTAATTCCTGAATTGCTGGAATTAAGTGATTTGTAACATTCCAAATAGCATGGTTGGATTGATGATTAATAATTTTGAATCGGGTATTACCATCGAGTTTAGATCGTTTTGT
>JAKMFK010000121.1 GCA_022425465.1 Bacteroidia bacterium
TTCTAACGAACTTGTCTAAACCATAATTATCATCGATATGAAGAAACCCACCCGCTAAAAGGTAGTTTCTCAAATTCTCAGCATCAGAGGAACTAAATACAACATTTCCATGCCCTGTCATATACACATAGGGATAGTTAAAAATATCCTTACTCCCTACATTGACAACTTCATCTGCTGGATTAATTGACGTATTTAAAACTGAATTACAAAAAATAGATAGGTTCGCCAGTGCAGTTCGGTTAGCATACCAATCCCCACCACCATCATACTTTAATTTTGCAATCTTTACAGAGAACTGGGACGTGAATCCAAAAGAGATGATGCATACTAAAGCAATATGTAATTTATACATTTTCATTGGAACCTAGATAAAGCAACGATAGCAGCAGTTTCCGTTCTCAACCTATAATCTCCTAAATTTAATCCCTTAAAATCGTGATTTAATGCCATTTCAACCTCTTTTTTAGAAAAATCACCCTCAGGACCAATTAAAACTAATTTATTTGAAGTTATACTAAAAGAGTGACCATCTTTTACCAAATCCTCATAGCAATGTGCAATGAATTTGGATTGATAGTTTAATTTCAAAACATCGGTAAATTCCATTTCTGAAACTTTGGGAACATAAAATCGTAAACTTTGTTTAACAGCTGATATAATTTTTTTTTCAAGCCGTTCAAAATTAGTTCGGGTACGTTCCGTATTTGCAGTATTCATCAGAATTATTTCATCTGAACCAATTTCAACCAGCTTTTCTATCATCCATTCAAGTCTATCTCTATTTTTAGTAGGGGCAACTGCAATGGTGACATTTTCAAATTTTTCATGAAACTCAGAATCAAGTATAGTACACTCTACACTTCTCTTATTCATCTTGTCAATTCCGCACTTATATAAGGTGCCTTTACCATCAATTACTCGAATAATTTCTCCTACTTTTTTTCTTAGCACCAATGAACAATGAACAGCTTCTTGGTCTTCAAGTGTTATATTTTCATTCTTAATATTGGTGGTGTAAAATAAATTATTCAAGGCTAACTCATCTAATTAATCCAAGGCCTTTAATTCATTCACCAATTCCGTAAGTACCTTTTTAGCATCGCCAAACAACATATTTGTCTTATCTCTGAAAAATAACTCATTTTGTATTCCTGCATATCCTGCATTCATACTTCGTTTGTTTACCACAACATGCTTGGCATTTTCAACTTCAAGAATTGGCATACCATATATAGGACTTGTAGAATCTGTCTTTGCAGCTGGATTTACAACATCATTAGCACCTACAACAAGCACTAAATCCGTTTGAGAAAACTCAGGATTAACATCTTCCATTTCCTTAAGCTTGTCATAATCTACATTACTTTCAGCAAGTAAAACATTCATATGCCCCGGCATTCTTCCCGCAACTGGATGAATGGCATATGCCACTTCAACACCTCGGTCTTCAAGTAATTGTTCTAATTCTTTTATTACGTGTTGTGCTTGAGCAACAGCTAAACCATATCCAGGCACGATCAAAATTTTATTGCTGTAGTTCATTTGAACTGCAAGATCACTTGGACCAACTTCTTTGATTGTTCCTTGAGATACTCCTCCAGCAGCTTGGGCTGTATCACCATCCCCAAAAGCACCGAAGATAACATTGAATAACGGTCTGTTCATTGCTTCACACATTACAAGTGTTAGTAATGTTCCTGCACTACCAACGAGAATACCCCCGGTAAGCATAACTTGATTCCCATATAAAAAACCTCCAAATGCTGCAGCTAGACCTGTAAATGAATTTAACAACGATATTACAACTGGCATATCGGCTCCACCAATCGGAATAACAAAGAGAATTCCATAAAGAATAGCAGCAGTAAAAAGACCATACAAATGAGCCTCACTGTATGTCCCAGACCAAACGATATATGCCGAATAAACAAATAAACCAATTAAGATTAGTGTATTCAGGATATTGTATTTAGGTAATCGAATTGCATTTTTCAGGGTTCCGTTCAGCTTTGCCCAAGCTATGATACTACCGCTAAAAGAAACCGAACCTATAATCATACCTGCAAGAATGATAGCGATGTTTGTGGGATTATCAAGATTATGATGAAACTCAACCAATCCAATCAAAGCCGCACATGCACCTCCCATTCCATTAAACAAGGAGACCAATTCAGGCATTTTAGTCATTTGAACTCGTTTGGCGGTCAACCAACCAACCACTGTTCCAAGGCCAATTCCCCCAAAAATAAGGCCATAAATTACGTTACTTACTTCACCCTCGTGGAAAAAGATAGTTCCAAAAATCGCGGCTATCATTCCCACTGCAGCAAGGATATTACCATTCCTTGCTGTTTTTGGGTTACTCAACATCTTGAGTCCCAAAATAAAAGTAACAGACGCAAATAAATAGATGATATGTATGATGTCTAAATTCATTATTTCTTCTTCTTAAACATTTCTAACATTCGATCTGTAACCACAAAACCACCAACCACATTAAGTGTTCCTAGAAATACCGCAATAAAACCCAACCCCATGGCAATGTAATTAGTGGGCTCTGAATTGAGCATGACGATAATGGCACCTACCACCACAACGCCATGAATTGCATTTGCACCCGACATCAATGGAGTATGTAATACAGCTGGCACCTTTCCAATAACCTCTACACCCACAAAAACCATCAAGACCACAATAAAAATCATGTCTTTATGTTGGGTGAAAAATTCTATTATTTCATTCATTCTTAAAGTTCTTTTAATTAAATATTATTTACAATGAGTGTTTCTTTGGTGATTTCATCTTCCATATCCCACTTAAAATTTCCATCTTCAACAAGATGTGTTAAGAAAGTATCAATATTTCTACTCAGTAGTTCACTCGCATTCGTGGGTAATTGAGCTGGGAAATTACTCACTCCCACTATTTTCACTCCCTGATGATAAACGGTTTCATCTGGCTTACTGAGTTCTGTATTGCCTCCTTTTGCTACAGCCATATCGACAATGACTGATCCATTTTTCATCATTTCAATCTGCTCTTTTGAAATCAATACTGGAGCTTTAGCTCCTTGCACTAGGGCAGTAGTTATCACAATATCTGCTTGTGAAAGTGACTTATTTACTACCTCTTTTTGTTTGGCTAAATATTCTTCTGATACTTCTTGAGCATAGCCACCTTCTACCTTGACACCATCATCTTCTACAGTCAAGAATTTGGCTCCCAACGATTCGGTTTGTTCTTTACATTCCAATCTTACATCCGTAGCTTCTACGATTGCTCCCAACCTTTTGGCAGTAG
>JAKMFK010000126.1 GCA_022425465.1 Bacteroidia bacterium
ATTTGAATAACGTGTATAGTTTGGCCCATTAGGGGCTTTATTGGGACCATAGAAACAAGCCATGAAGTTTTCCCCATCTGGATAATCTGCAATCCAACTACTTCTAAAGAAGGTCAAATCACCTGCAGATTTTTGTTGTTTTAAAAGGCTTGCAGGTATTACATCAATTTTGATTTCTATACCAATTTCTGCACAATTCTTTTGAACTAAAATACATAAATCAAGATAGTTAGATGTGGTTGTTAGTGTAATGGGTTTTGTGTTTTTTATACGAGATGCTTGTAAGTAATTCTTGGCTAATTTAAGATTGTAGGAAGAATCTTTATAACTAGTATGATTTGGCAAACCTAGTGGAATAAACCCACCGTTGGCAGGTGTTCCTACACCATTGCGTAAATGGGTAATCATGGCATCTCTATCAATGCAGTAA
The DNA here is from genome assembly GCA_022425465.1 of Bacteroidia bacterium. GTDB lineage: Bacteria > Bacteroidota > Bacteroidia > NS11-12g > UBA9320 > UBA9320. Next base: position 431 of record JAKMFK010000126.1, read on the forward strand.
TGAATTGCTTTACGGAAGTTTTTATCAAAAATATGAGAGGACTCATCCTCCATATTAAATGCAAGATACTCTGTATTAAGGAAAGGGTTTATTTGTAAATCAAATTCATTTATATACCTAGTGTTAAGAGTGCCATCAACAGATAAGATCTCATCTTTAAATGAGCTTTCAATACCAGTAAATAAGTCTAAATTTCCTTGAATAAATTCTAATAGTTCAGTTTGCTTACTTTGGATGAATTTGATTGAAATCCCGTCTATTTTAGGAATAGTGTTATGTATCGATGATTCAAAGTAGTTTGGATTCCGAATCATATTTAGTTTTATACCATCGGCCCAATTTGCAAACTTAAAACAACCCGTTCCTATAGGATTTTTACCAAATTCTTCATCGTATAATTCTACAACTTCTCTAGGAACAACATAGCAATAGGCCATTGTCAGCATATTAAGTAACGGAGCGAATGGTTTGTTTAATTTAATTTGGAATAGGGTATCATTAATTGCCTTGAATGGTTGTAATCGATCAATAATATCATTAAATATCCATGCTCCATCAGATGCAGTTGTTGGATTGATGATTCGACTAAATGTATATTCAAAATCATATGCAGTAACCTCTCTTTTTTTTGTTTTAAAAACAGGGTGATTGTGGAAAAACACCCCAGTATTGATTACAAAATTGTACGTTTTTCCGTCTTCAGAAATCGACCATTTTTTAGCTATTGATGGAACTACATTTAATTGGCTATCCAACTGAACAAGTCCGTTAAATAGCTGATTTACAGCACGTATGTTTTCTTGGGTTCGAGCATATGCTGGGTCTAACGAGGTGATTCCTGTTGCACTATTGAACCGAATTATCCGTTTTTTGGAATTTTGGTTGTTCAAATTACAAGAAATCAACATCATACTCATGTGTATAACTAAGAAAAACCTGTTTATTATCAACCTATGATTGTGATTAGATTTGAAATTAAATCTTAGATAACGTTGAGACCCAAAATTACATATTACGGACATTCTTGTTTTTCAATTGAAATAAGTGGTAAAAGTATACTCTTTGATCCTTTTATCACACCCAATCCCAAAGCAAGTATGATCGATGTTTCCACAATTCAGCCAGATTTGATTTTAGTTACTCACGGTCATGGAGATCATATTGCTGATTTAGTAACCATAGCTAAACAATGCAAAGCACAAGTGATTTCTGCCTATGAGATAATAGAATGGTTGTCTGATCAAGGAATTAAAAATGGATTGCCGATGAATATTGGGGGAACAATCAACCTAGGTTTTTGCAAAATAAAAATGGTAAAAGCAGAGCATAGCAGCTCTTTTTCTGATGGTTCATATGCTGGTAATGCTGCAGGATTTATCATCCAATCAAACGATTGCTGTTTTTATTATGCGGGAGATACTGCCCTTACTATGGACATGCAATTAATTCCTTTGAGTTATAATCTTGATTTTTCATTTTTACCCATTGGCGATAATTTCACGATGGGTGTAGAAGACGCTGTTAAAGCATCCAAATTAATCGAATGCAAAAAAGTCATAGGTATGCATTTTGATACTTTTCCGCCCATAGAAATTGACCATAAACACGCATATGATTCATTTTCAGATGGAGGAATCAACCTTATTTTACCCTTAATCAATCAAACTTTCGAACTATAAAATATAAATATGTCAAAAATCATCTGTGTTGCAAATCAAAAAGGTGGAGTAGGAAAGACAACCACCGCAATAAACTTAGCATACAGCCTTTCTGTACTTGAAAATAGAGTTTTGTTAATCGATGCTGACCCTCAAGCTAATTCAACCTCGCATTTAGGTTTTGATCCAAAGAACATACGTCTTGGATTATACGAATTAATGGTTCAGGATTTAAATCCAACAGATGCTATTCTTGATACCAAGTATGATTACTTGAAAATTTTACCTGCAAATATCGATTTAGTTGGTGCAGAAATTGAGATGATTGATTTACCTAATCGTGAGCGTATTTTAAGCAGACTACTTGATAAGGTTAAAGATAGCTATGATTTTATTATCATCGATTGCTCACCGTCACTAGGATTAATCACTACCAACGCATTGGGAGCATCTGATTCTGTTTTGATTCCCGTCCAATGTGAATATTTTGCTCTAGAAGGGCTTGGTAAGCTTTTAAATACTATCAAGATAGTTCAAAGGAGTATCAACACGAAATTAGAAATTGAAGGTTTAGTTTTAACAATGTATGACTCTAGATTACGATTGAGTAATCAGGTTGTTGAAGAAGTAAAACTTCATTTTCAGCAATTGGTTTTCGATACAATCATTAAGAGAAATACAACACTTAGTGAGGCACCAAGTTTTGGTTTACCAGTTCTTGAACATGATGCAACAGCAACGGGCAGTGTTGGGTATTTAAACTTAGCTCGTGAGTTGCTACAAAAAAACGGACTTACCAAAATCAGTGAAGAAGAAAGGATTATTCAATAAATGAGCAAAAAAGCATTAGGTAGAGGTTTAAGTGCATTGCTAGAAAATGCAGATACTGATATAACTAGTATTGAGCCAAAGGCATTACACAGCATTGCTGAAATTCAGATAAATCAGATTATTGCTAATCCTTTTCAACCTCGTATTGAGTTTGATGAGGATGCTTTGAATGAACTTGCGGAGTCAATTAAAGTTCATGGTATCATTCAGCCTATTACTGTTCGAAAGGTAGGATATGAGAAATATGAAATTATTAGTGGAGAGAGAAGAACTCGAGCTTCTATTCTTGCTCAACGATTTCATATACCAGCCTATATTCGATTAGCAGATGATCAACAAATGCTTGAAATGGCATTGATTGAGAATATTCAACGTGAGAACTTGAATGCCATAGAGGTAGCTTTATCTTATCAACGTTTACTTGAAGAATGTGGACTCAAACAAGAAGAATTGGGTGAACGAGTCGGTAAAAAGAGAAGTACAGTAAATAATTACTTGAGATTATTGAAACTTCCTGATGAAATTCAACTTGCTATCAAAGAAGGTCTCATTATGATGGGACATGCAAGGGCTTTAGTTAATGTGAAAGATTCTAAACGTCAGCTTGAGATATTTAAGTCAGTTATAAATAGCAGTCTTTCAGTAAGACAAGTAGAAGAGATGGTTAAAGATGAACGTGAGAATCTTGGCGGTACTTATACAAAAGCCGCAGACCGTTTCTTTGATTTTACTGATTTTTTACCTCAACGTGAAAAATTATCTAAACATTTAAATACATCAATCAAATTTAAGTCAAGATCTAATAACAATGGGTCTATTATTATCAACTTTTCGTCTAAGGAGGAGTTGGAGGCTATTCTTAATAAGATGGTTTAAGTAAATTTGTACGATATGAGATTTATATTCTCTATCTATTTTGTCATAAGTATTATTTGTTGTGTTAAAGCTCAACAGCCTTATTCAGATGACTATAAACTATCTATTGATAGTTCGATTTCAAAAAATAGAGTAAAAGAAAAAAGGTCTTGGAGCATCCCCAAGAAAGCTACAATTTTTGCTTTAGCATTGCCCGGTTCTGGTCAGATATACAATAAGAAATATCTTAAAGCTGGAATTGTTTACGGAGGATTTGTTGGGTTAGCATACATGTATGATTTCAATAGAGATAGTCTATCTAAATATCAAACCATTTATGCAGCAAAAATTGATGGAGATACAAATACCATTGACTTATTTCCTAATAGGTCTGAGGCTGCTGTAAAGAGTGATCGAGATTTCCATAGAAAGTACCGTGATTTATCACTCATTGGTTTTGTGGTTCTATATGCATTACAGGCTATTGATGCAAATGTTGATGCACATCTTAAGGAGTTTAATCTAAACGAGGATTTAAGTTTAAAATTAATACCTAATGTATATGCTATTAGACCAGGATTGGGAATGTATAACGGATTCACGCTTCAATACAACTTCTAGAAATTCACTTAAATTCGTATTTTAATTAGACAAATAAAATTATGAAAAACATATCGGTTATTGGCTCTGGGACTATGGGCAATGGAATAGCACACGTATTTGCTCAAAATGGCTATTCTGTTTCATTGATAGACATCAAAGAAGAAGCTTTAGAAAGAGCTTTAAGTACGATTTCTAAAAACTTGGATCGTATGATATCTAAGGAAAAAATCAAAGCATCGGATAAAGAAACTACGCTAA
>JAKMFK010000140.1 GCA_022425465.1 Bacteroidia bacterium
AATCGAACATGGAGTGTTTTAATGCCTCTCAAAACAAGGAATGAATCCATTGGAGCTGTAACTGCACCACTACTATTTTGAATCCGATACATCTCTTCTGCAATCTTATCATCATTACACACTAAAGCACCCATAACAACATCACTATGTCCACCCAAATACTTTGTAACTGAATGCATAACAATATCTGCACCTAAATCTAGTGGAGTTTGTAAATAAGGTGTTGCAAATGTGTTATCAACTGCCAATAAAGCATGATTGGATTTTGCAATTTTTGATACCGCTTCAAGATCAATGATATTCATCATAGGGTTTGTTGGTGTTTCCACCCAAATCAACTTAGTTTTATCATTAATCACATTGGAAATGTTTTCTATGTCAAGCATATCAACAAAGTGAAATTTGATACCGTATTTTTCAAAAATGGTTTTAAAAATTCGATATGAGCCGCCATAGAGATCATTGGTTGAAATTACTTCATCTCCAGGATTAAGCATTTTAATTACACAATCAATAGCTGCCAAGCCACTTCCAAAACAAGCTCCGTATTTACCATTTTCAATGGCTGCCAGATTTGACTCTAGAGCATGTCTTGTAGGGTTTCCTGTTCGACTATATTCAAACCCCTTATGATTTCCTATTCCGTCTTGAACATAAGTACTTGTTTGATATATTGGAGTCATAATAGCTCCTGTGGCACTGTCAGGTTCTAGTCCTGCATGAATAGCTTTGGTTCCGAATTTCATTTTGTAATGAGTTATTAATATGGACGAGTATGTGCTCACGACTGGATTCGAACCAGCACGTCCTAAAGCGGACACCAGCCCCTCAAGCTGGCGTGTCTACCAATTTCACCACGTGAGCAATTAAGTTGCGAATTTATGGCATTATTTAAGAATAAGTTCAGATTTTTTAGTCGAATATAAATATCGATAATCAGGTATATTTATTTATCTCACGATTAATCGCTTTATCCTTGAGACTATCGCGTTTATCATGTATTTTTTTACCTTTTGCTATTCCAATCTCAATCTTTGCAAATCCTTTGACAGAAATAAACAATTCAATTGGAACAATTGTAATCCCTTGATCTTTTAATTTATTCTTAATCTTTTTCAGCTCTGTTTTATTAAGTAGTAGGCATTTGTCTCGGTCTGGATCTTGTTGGACATAACCTGCATTTTTAAATTCAGAAATACGAATGCCTTTAATTTTAAAGACCCCACTATCATCAAAAAAACAATACCCCTCAGAAATGCTAACTTTTTTGTCTCGAATAGACTTAATTTCAGCTCCAGTCAGAACTATTCCTGCCTCAAAAGTGTCACCAATAGAATATTCAAAATAGGCTTTTCGATTTCGAGTAATGTTGTTTTCTCTTTGTTTCTTTTTAGCCACTTTTTGCCTTTCTTTTTAATGTTTCAAGCTCATCAGAATTCAATATCTTCTGTCCCGTTTCAATTTGTGCAATTAGCTTTCCCCTTACTTTAGCATTTATCGTGCATATAACCTCATTATGTATTACGCTTTTAATTGTTGCAATGAACCTAACTTCATCACCAATTAGTGCTGGGGAAACATGTTTAACATTAACGAAGGTACCAATTCCCTCCTCATCCACTTCTTTCATATCCAATACAAATAATCTACTAGACCACTCAGCATCACGAGCAAGTGCAAAAGTGCTGTAATAAGGATGTACTTCCACTCCATTGAACTTTGCAGTATCTTTTTTGGATACTACCTTATAAAATTCTTTCGTATCTCCGTATTTAAATAATTGCTTCATGTAAATATGAATACTTCAATAGCGAAGTTAACTTAATTCTATGATACTAATTCCCTCACCTCCTAAATCAACCCGTTCATATGAAATATCAACTATTATTGGATTTAGTTTTAAATGCTTTCTAATTTCTGTTCTTAAAATACCATTTCCTTTACCATGTAAAATTCTCAGTTTAGAAACACCCATAATCAATGCTGTATCAATTAAATTATCTACTTCACCAAGAGCTTCATGCGTCCTCATTCCTCGAACATCAATTTCTGATTTAAAATTCTTCTGCTTCTGAAGATAGGAAGATTCACTTATATACTTTTTTACTTTTTTAGCATTTTTTTCTCCTACCTTCTCAATATTTTCTATGCTTGTTTTGGTTGTCAAACCACCAAAATTTATAGTAATTCTATTCTTTTTGATTTCCGTTATTTCTCCAGCAGTATCCGAACCTTTAACTTGCACTTGATCTCCAATTTCATAGACTATATCAGATGAATATTCAGGGTGTTTTTTACCCAATTTTGATACTTTTTGGCTTAATGAATTTCTTACCTTATTTGTTTTTTTCTTTTCAGCAGCATTCTCTTTGATAACTCTGATTGTCTTTTCGATCTCTTTGTTTGCCGACTTTATAATAGAGCTGGCTTGCGTATTCGCTTGCTGGATAATCTGAGATTTATGGTTCTCAATTTGCTCTTTAAGCAATCTATATTCACGTTCATAGTCTTTTGCATTAGCTAGTTTTTTATTCAACTCTCTTTCTTTTTCCTTGAGTTTCTCGTGTTGTGACTGTACATCAGAGAGTAATTCATCTAAATCATATTGTTTCGTATCTGTCAGTGCTTTTGCTCTTTTTATTATTTTTTTATTGAGACCGATATTACTGGCTACTTCAAATGAGAAAGAACTTCCAGGCTTTCCAACTTGCAATTTGTATAACGGAATTAAATTTTCAACATCAAACAGCATTGCAGCATTCTGAATTCCATTGAGCTGATCAGCTTTGGCCTTTATATTGCTGAAATGAGTCGTAATAATACCATACGTATTTTTTGCGTGAATAGATTCCAAGACAGCCTCTGCAATTGGCCCTCCAAACATAGGATCTGTCCCAGTACCTATCTCATCCATTAAAATCAATGTTTTATCATTACAAAAATTAACGATGTGTTTAGCTGACTTAAGATGAGATGAATATGTACTTAAATCTGACTCAATACTTTGATCATCTCCAATATCTATAAAAATATGCTCAAAAAGTTGGAAAGTACTTTCAGCAGTACATGGGACCAAAAAACCATGTTGCAACATCATTTGGAGCAAACCGACTGTTTTTAATGCAACTGACTTACCTCCTGCGTTTGGACCTGAGATTACAATAATGCGGTTATTTTTATCTAACGAGTAATCAAGAGGCACTAATTGCTTATTTTCATCTTTAAGCCTTTCTTTTAGTAGTGGGTGTTTACTATTGATGACATAAGTATGCGAATCAAACTTTGGTAACTCACATTCCCAGTCAGATGCAAGCCTAGCTTTTGATCTTACAAAGTCATAAAATGCCAAATTTTGTCTTGCTATCTTAATATCACTTAAATTAGAAACGATGTGTTTCGTTGCTCTCTTCAAAATAGTAACAATTTCCTGCCTCTTTTTTATTTGTAACTCTGACAGGTCATTGTTTAAACTTACAATTTCAATTGGTTCTATGTATGAAATTTTACCCGTACCGGATTGATCAATTAATACGCCATGCACCTTTCGTTTATGTTCCGATAAAACAGGAAGTACTACTCTCCCATTTTTTATACCCAACTCTGTATCGGCAAGCAATCCTTTTTCTTTGGCATGTAAAAAAATAGAATTTGAACTCTTAAATATGCTGGTCTCTAATTTTTTTATTTGACCATATATTTTACGAAGCGTGGGCGTGGCAGATGGTTTAATACTTCCATCCGGATCTAGAATTTGATCTATCTGATCAATTAGCGAGTAGTCAATAGCTCCCTCTTTAAAAACACGTGATAGTTTTGGATATTCCTCAAGATTATTTTTAAAAAAATCATCTACCTTTTTACTCGATTTAAGAAAATCACTAATTTCTTGTATTGACTCAGTTTCATAAAAAAACCCTTGAATATGGGCAGTTTTTTCATGTAAATCAAAGTCAAGTGGAAGTGATACATTTAGTTGAGCTTCGTCAAGTATTTTTAGTGCCTCCTTAGTCTGTTCTAACCATAATGAAAGGATCTCTGATTGGTGTGTAAATCTTATTTTTTGGTATATTGATTTTCCTAATTCCGTCTCACAATGATTTTTCGCAAATTCAAGAATTTGATCAAAGCCTAATTTTTTATGAATATTTTTTGGAAAAAGCACAACTAGTAACGATTTATCTTCTTACCAACTTCATCCATTAATTGAGCCAATATTTTAGGATTTCTTGCATATGATCGGAGGCTACTATCAAATTGTTCTGCATTTGTGTTGTACTTATTGAATACAATAGTGTAAGAAGTATCTCTCATCATTTTGCCTTCAATACTTCCCGTTACAAACGATTTTTGGGCTGCATCTAATATTTTTAGATCTTTTATAATCTCTATCATTACTTTTTCTTCAATTACATTATCAGATTTCTGTTCTTTATTTGAGTTACATCCAAAAATTGTAATTATTAAATAAAGTAAAAATATCTTTGTGACTAAAATATGTCTCATTCTATACACGAAAATATCACACAAATACGGCAAGAAATAGGAAATGTCGAATTAGTTGTGGTTTCAAAATATAGAACAATTGGGGAATTAAACCAAGTATATGAAACGAATCAGCGAGATTTTGCTGAGAATAGAGTTCAAGAACTCACAAAAAAGAAAGAATTGATGCCAAATGACATCCGTTGGCATATGATTGGTCATCTACAAACCAACAAGGTTAAATTTATAGCTCCGTTTATCCATCTTATTCAATCCGTTGATCGTATTAAGTTACTTAAAGAAATTAATAAAGAAGCGAGAAAGAATCACCGAGTTATTCCTATTCTTTTACAAGTTCATATTGCTGAAGAAGAACATAAATTTGGTTTCTCAATGAATGATCTTGCACAAATTTTCGAATCTAATGAAATTTTAGAATTTAAAAATGTTGAACTCCTCGGTTTGATGGGTATGGCAACCAACACGACTAACACAGCGATTATAAAATCTGAATTCAAAAAACTTGAATCCTTTTTCAATAAATGGAAAGATCAGATGAACTGGACTACACTTTCAATGGGAATGAGCGGTGATTACATTCAGGCAATTGAATGTGGTAGCTCCCTAATTCGAGTAGGGAGTAGAATCTTTCAATAAATCACAAAATGGTATAAATAAGAAAAGGTCCCCGAGAGGACCTTTTCAATTGACTATGAAAACTCTAAATCTTGGGCTAGAACGCCCAAGGTCTTTAATCTATATTGCCTCTATTATGTTGAGACGCTTAACGATTGCCTTGTTTGTTGATACGAATTTACAACTAATATTCAGATGAACAACAATCCGAATAAAAAAAATTTGTTTTTTTTAAACTACGTTCACAAACGAACGATTATTTGCTTTTTTCTTATACTCTACCTTACCATCAGTTAGTGCAAATAAAGTGTGATCTTTACCCATACCCACATTTTTACCAGGATGGTGAACTGTACCACGTTGTCTAACTAATATGTTGCCGGCGATACACTCTTGCCCACCGAATATTTTAACACCAAGTCGTTTACTATGTGACTCTCTTCCGTTTTTACTACTTCCAGCTCCTTTTTTATGTGCCATGGTTTATTTTGCCTTAATGCTTTCTATTTGAATATGTGTTAGGTACTGTCTGTGGCCATTTTTAACCTTGTACCCTTTTCTTCTTTTTTTCTTAAAAACAATAACCTTGTCTCCTTTAAGATGGTCAAGTACTTTAGCTTTTACAGTGGCTCCTTTAATTGATGGAGTTCCTACAGTTACTTTACCCGAATCTTCAACAAGCATTACGTTATCAAAACTAACTGATTTACCAGTGTCTTCACCTAATCTATGGACATACAATTTTTGATCTTTTTGAACCTTAAATTGCTTGCCTGCTATATCAACTATTGCGTACATATTATTTTTGGAGCTGCAAAAGTAAAATTTATTTACATATCTACCTCAATACCGATTCTTTTTTCTTTCAAAATATCGACATTTTTTTTTATAATGTTTATAAGCCCTCGTTCTTTTTATTACATTTGCACCCACTTATTAAAAAAATGGATTTAGTAAAGCAAATAGCAGCAGAACAAATAAGAACCGACATCCCTGAATTTGCAGCAGGTGACAACGTTTCAGTTCACTATAAAATTAAAGAGGGTGACAAAGAACGTATTCAGGTATTCCAAGGTACTGTTCTTCAGTGCAGAAATTCTGGATTAGATGAAACATTCACGGTACGAAAAATCAGTAGTGGCGTTGGTGTTGAAAGAATATTTCCTTTGAATTCGCCTAACATCGATAAAATAGAAGTCAATCGTAGAGGTAAAGTTAGAAGGGCTAGAATATTCTATCTACGTGGTCGTTCAGGTAAAAGTGCTCGAATCAAAGAAAAAAGATAATCAATACAAAATAGATTATTCAAATTATACAAAGCCCGTCTTGGTAATGCCACGATGGGCTTTTTTATTTGCACAATATACATTACACAAAAAAATACAACCAAGAACAAATCATGGAGATTTCAGCAAAATATAACCCAGAGGGTATTGAGCAACGTTGGTATAACGAGTGGATTGAGCAAAAAATATTTTCATCTATACCAGATGAGAGACCAAGCTATACTGTAGTTATGCCGCCACCCAATGTGACTGGAATCCTTCACATGGGACACATGCTAAATAATACTATTCAAGATATCTTAGTTAGACGTTCTCGCATGCTTGGTTATAATGCTTGTTGGGTTCCTGGAACCGATCATGCGTCTATTGCAACTGAAAATAAAGTAGTTCAACAATTAAAAGATCAAGGAATATTAAAAGATAATATCTCCAGAGAAGAATTTCTAAATCATGCTTTTGATTGGAAAAATAAATATGGAAATATCATTCTTGATCAATTAAAAAAACTAGGATGTAGTTGCGATTGGGAACGAACACGATTTACCATGGAACCTGATTTATCAGAGGCCGTCATTGATTCTTTCATCGATTTGCACGATAAGGGTTTTATCTACCATGGAACTCGAATGATTAATTGGGATCCTGTTGGTAAAACGGCTTTAAGCGATGAGGAAGTTAATCATGAAGAACAACATGCTCAACTTTACTACATTAACTATTCGCTGTCTGAAAGTGATGAATCAATACAAATAGCTACTACCAGACCTGAGACAATTATGGGTGACACCGCTATATGTGTACACCCAAATGATAAAAGATACAAGCATTTGGTTGGAAAGTCGTGTTTAGTTCCATTGGTTAACAGGTCTATCCCAATCATTGCTGATGAATATATTGACATTGAATTTGGTACAGGAGCATTGAAAGTCACTCCAGCCCATGACTTTAATGATTATGAACTTGGCAAAAAATATCAATTAGCTACCATTGACTGTTTTAATGACGATGGAACTCTAAGTGAATCTGCTCAAATTTTTGTTGGCGAAGATCGTTTTAAAGCAAGAAAATTAGTGATTAATGAGCTTGAGAAACAAGGAAACTTGATAAAAACCGAGCAAATCGTAAACAAAGTAGGAAAAAGTGAACGTACCAAAGCTATAGTCGAACCTCGTCTTTCTGCACAATGGTTTGTAGACATGAAGAAATTCATGAAGGAATATCCAGAGTCACTCTCGGATGTGATGAATGATAAAATTCAATTTCATCCTGCTAAATTTAAAAATACGTATCGTCACTGGCTTGAAAACATCAAGGACTGGTGTATTTCTAGACAATTATGGTGGGGGCATCGAATTCCAGCATGGTACACCCCTGACGGTTCTCCAATCATCGCAAAAACTGCTGAAGAAGCAATTAAAAAATCAACCAATCCAAAATGGACTGCATCTGATTTAAAGCAAGACGAGGATGTATTGGACACTTGGTTCAGTAGTTGGTTGTGGCCAATCAGTGTTTTTGATGGTTTTAAAAATGAAGGCCAAAAAGAATTAGACTACTACTTCCCTACTTCTGATCTTGTTACAGCCCCAGATATTATTTTCTTTTGGGTAGCTAGAATGGTCATGGCTGGTCATGCTTTTAAAAAGGAAATTCCATTCAAAAATGTTTATTTTACAGGAATAGTTAGAGATAAGGATCGACGAAAAATGTCTAAGTCTTTGGGCAATAGCCCAGACCCTATTCATTTAATGGAAAAATTTGGAACTGATGGAGTTCGAATGGGACTAATGTTAAGTGCTCCTGCAGGTAACGATATCTTATTTGATGAAGCTTTGTGTGAACAAGGCCGAAACTTTTGTAATAAATTGTGGAATTCATTCCGTTTAATTAAAGGATTAGAAGTTACTGAAATTCAAGATGAATTTTCGAAAAATCACAGTTCGCAAGCACATCAATGGATGAGCCATAAACTAAGTCTAACCATTGAAAGGATAAACTCCTATTTTGATGACTTCAGAATATCAGATGCGTTGATGGAACTATATAAATTAACCCGTGATGATTTCAGTGGTTGGTATTTAGAAATGATCAAACCCACATATGGCCAACCGATATATGCTAAAGATTTGGATAAAGTTATTCAAATGTTTGATCAAATATTAAAACTTCTACACCCATTCA
>JAKMFK010000141.1 GCA_022425465.1 Bacteroidia bacterium
GGACAAGTGGGCCGCTTTCGATGTATTCGAAACCGAGTTCTAGCCCTATTTTTTTATACTTTTCAAATGTGTCTGGGTGAACATATTCAGCAACTTTTAGATGCCTACTTGTAGGTTGCATGTATTGACCAAGTGTAACAATAGAAACATTAACTTTCTTGAGATCCTGAAGTGTTTCAATTACTTCTTCTTCTGTTTCTCCCATGCCACACATTATACCACTTTTAGTTTTCATCCCTGCTTTTTCGAGATATTCTAATACAAATAAAGATCTTTCATACTTTGCTTGAACTCTTACTTCTTTTGTTAGTCTTCTGACGGTTTCTATATTGTGAGACACAATTTCAGGTGCAACATTAACAATAGTTTCTAATTGATCTATTTTACCTTGAAAATCAGGAATTAAAGTTTCTAGCGTTGTTTCGGGGTTAAACTCTCGAATAGTTTGCACTGTTTTTGCCCAGTGTTTACTACCTCCGTCTGGTAAATCGTCACGATCAACACTTGTAATTACTGCATGTTTGATGCCCATTATATTGATTGACTGAGCCACTTTAAATGGTTCTAGGTTATCTAAAACATCTCCTTTACCAGTAGCAACATTACAGAATTGACAACTTCTGGTACATGTATTACCCAAAATCATGAAAGTAGCCGTACCAACACCCCAGCATTCTCCAATATTTGGACATTTCCCACTTTCACATATGGTGTGTAGCTTGTTATCTTTTACTAGCTTTAACATTTCTGCATATTTCCCATCACCTGGAATTTGAGTTTTTAACCAGTCTGGTTTAATACGTTTATTTTGCTTAATTTTTACTAGCGGCTTATTTTCTATTTTGTTTGCCATTCTGGATACAAATTTAGTCTAGATTATTAGTTTTTAAGTGATTATGTTTTTATTAACCCTTTGGTAATAAAACATTGTTTTCATTCGTTAGTTTTGTTGATAAATTAAAGTATGCAAAGACTGATTTTTATTATTCTTTTGCTTGGAACTTTATTTGGTTTCAGTCAGAACAATACACCAACATATACTTGGCGTATGCACTTGCCTTACAATAGTGTTCGACAAATTATTGAAGCCGATCAGAAGTTATTTGTACTTTCTGATATTGGTATTTATGAGTTTGGTCTAAAAAGTGGTGAGGCTGAGTTTTTGACGAAGGTTAATGGCTTCTCTGAATCCAATGTTGTTGCTATGGGATATTCAAATGAATACAATACGTTGGTTATTGCATATAAAAGCGGCGATATAGACTTATTAAAAGGAAATACTATTATCAATTTACCGGGGATTAAACGGTCTAATATCTTTGGTTCAAAGGATATTTACGAAATACAAATTCACAATGAATACGCTTATTTATCAACTGCTTTTGGAATTGTAGTTGTCGATATTAAAGCTGAAGAGATTATTGATGACTATCAAAATTTAGGTCTTGGTGGAGTTCCAATAGCAGTTAACTCGTTAGCTATTTTCAATGATGATATATATATCGGAACAACCGAAGGAATAAAATATGCTCCTGCATTTGATAATAATGTGAATCTGAAAAATTTTTCGAGTTGGGAAACAGTTAATCAGTATGATTCAGCAGTAAATATTACAACATTTAATAATAAACTGTATTTTGTATCAGACAGTGTTTTATTTTCAAATGATGGTAACAACTATGTTCCTGTTGAATTGGGAGTTAAAAAAGGTTATAAAAGTTTAACAGTTTGTCATGGAAAATTAGTTGTATGTAGGTTTGAAGGAATTGCCGTTATTAATGAGTTAGGCGATATGGAGGAATATGGAGAAGTTGCAATGAGTTCTGCCATTCTTGATTTTCAAAACAACCTTTGGTTTGGAGGATTTTACAGAGGGCTGATGAAAAAAGACGAATCAGGACAAATAAGTTTTTTCACTCCTCAAGGACCCTTTGCCTCTACTACTTATGATATGGAGGGTCAAGGGAATAGTCTATGGGTAACCTCTGGGGGATTTACTCCTGCTTTTGCTCCAACATACAATAGTTATGGCTATTATCGATATGAGGATGGAAATTGGTACAATAGAAATACATCAGATCCATACGCTGGTGGGATGACTGACTTTACTGCTTTGTATGTTCCAAAAGATAGAAATGAAACGTGGCTAGGTAGTTTTGGAAGTGGTTTGTTGAGGTTAGAAAATTACATGCCTACTCAACGATACACCAATTCTAATAGTACATTAAAAAATTCTGTGGGAACTAATGAAGTAGCTTTGGGAATGGCCTATGATAGTAAAAATAATTTATGGGTATCCAATTTTGAAACAGATAGACCGCTTGCTGTTATGAGAGCTAATGGGAGTTGGAATGATTTTAATGTTGGAACAAAGCGATTGGGTGAGATGATTGTTGATGAAAGTGATCAAATTTGGATGTTAGTTCCAAGGACCTCGGGCAATGGAATTTTAGTAGCTAAAGAGCTTCAAAATGGATCTTTAAGAACACGATTTTTAGGAACTTCTCAAAATGGAGGTGGTCTACCTAGCAACAATGTAAAAGCAATTGTTCAGGATAAGGATGGTGAAATTTGGGTGGGTACGGAATCTGGAATCGCAGTTTTTTACAACCCTGGTCTAGTATTTGATGGAGGTGTCAACGCAGATGCTCAACAGATTATCATTGATGATGGTAAAGATATTGGTTATTTATTGGGAAGTGAGGTAGTAAATGATATTAAAATTGATGGTGGGAACCGTAAATGGGTAGCTACTAACAACGGAGCATGGTTAATCAAGAAAGATGGCTCTGAAGTTGTCCTCCATCTTACAGAAGATAATAGTCCTTTACCCAGCAATACAATCAATTGTGTAGGTATAATCCCAAATACGGGTGAGGTGTTTTTTGGAACGACAAATGGAATAGCATCATTTAGAAGCGATGCCACTGAAGCAACAGATTTTCACGACAATACTCTTATTTTTCCAAACCCAGTACATCCAGATTATGAGGGGCCAATTACCATCACTGGATTGCCAGAGGATGCAACAGTAAAGATTGCAGACGTAGCGGGAAGAGTTGTTTATGAACTTGTTGCTGTAGGCGGAACCGCTGTATGGAATGGATTAAATTTTGATGGACAAAAGCCTCAAACTGGTGTATACCTTATATTTTCTACAAATAAAGAGGATGAAGATTCATTGGTTTCTAAACTATTAATTGTCCGTTAATGTATTCCAAAACAAGAGCTATTATACTCAAGAATACAAATTATAGTGAAAGTAGTATAATTAGTAAAATATATACACGAGAATTTGGGATACAGTCATATATACTGAGAGGTGTCAGAAAGGGAAAGTCGAAAATAAGAGCCTCCATGATTCAACCGTTATCGTTGGTTGAACTTGATGTCTATCAAAAACCTAATACATCAATTAATAATATTAAAGATTTACGCAATTCTCCAGTGCTTTTTGAAATTCAAGATGATATCATAAAAAAAACCGTTTCAATGTTTATGACTGAGATTATCAATTGCTGCCTAACGGAGGAGGTTAGCGATAAAGAATTATTTGATTTTCTAGAAAATCAAATAATAGATCTTGATCAAAAAAAAATGCCTGTTTTATTTCCCAGTCTTTTTTTGTTGAATTTAAGTAAATATTTAGGTATATATCCACAAGGAAAGTTCAGTGATGGCACACCATTTTTTAGCTATGAAGATGGAATTTTTGTGCATGAATCAACCATTCATACTGCATCTGAAAAATCATCAAAAATGATATCTCAAATGATTCATGAGGAAGGTATGAATCTTAAATTAGATGCGTTAGCTCGGAAAAATGCACTTGAGTCAATTGTCAGGTATTATCAATTTCATGTAATTAGAAATAAAAAAGTAAAATCAATCGATATATTATCGGAGATTTTGAACTAACACAAGGGTTTACTAAAATGAAAATTAAATGGAATAATAATAGCTGGTATTTTGTGCTTATAATGCTTATTCCTCAAATTTCTTTTTCGCAAAATTTTGAAGAAAATGATACGTCTATGATATTACGTAAAGTTATAATGGACGGAGACACATTTTATCTATACTCATTTAATCAATTCACACTTAAAGAATTTAATTCCAAGAAAGATAGGGATGCGTATATCAGACTTGTGAGAAATGTTAAAAAAGTAATGCCCTATGCCAAGCTGGCGGCATTTAGGTTACAAATGATGGATGATAACCTGAATCAATTGCCAACTAAGAGAGCAAAAAAGAAATACATTAAAGCAACGGAGGATGCTATAAAAGAAGAATTTATAGGACAACTTAAAATGTTAACGATTTCTCAAGGGAAATTGTTAATCAAATTAATTCATCGAGAAACAGGTAATACTACCTATGAAATTCTCAAGCAATATAGAGGTAGTGCAAGCACGTTGTTTTATGGAATATGGGCTAAGATGTATAATGCTAACATTAATACGAAATATGATCCTATAAAAGATTATCAAATAGAGTATATTATTAAAAATGCTAAACTTGAATAAGGTATTTTTGTTCAATAGAAAATGAAATTAGATGTATTAGCATTTGGTGCACATCCAGATGATGTGGAATTATCTTGTTCAGGAACTTTACTGAAGTTAAAAGAGGAAGGTAGTAAGGTTGGAGTAGTTGATTTGACCATGGGTGAGTTAGGAACAAGAGGAACAGTAGATACTCGTAGAAAAGAATCGGATTCTTCAAGTAAAATTCTAAATATTGACGTACGAGAAAACCTAGACTTAGGAGATGGTTGGTTTGAGAATAATCAGGAAAATAAGTTGAAAGTAATCCAAGCTATTCGAAAATATCAACCGACAATCATATTTGCCAATGCTATCGATGATAGACACCCAGACCATCCAAGAGCCGCAAAGCTATTAGATGAGGCATTTTTCTTATCAGGTTTAAAAAAAATAGAAACCCAAGATAATGGGATTACTCAGGATATTTGGAGACCAAAACACCTTTTTCATTATGTTCAGTATAGATATGTTAAGCCTGATTTTGTAGTTGATGTAACACCTTATTATGAAAATAAGATGAAGGCAATACTCAGTTTTAAATCACAATTTTACGAACCAGGTAAAAAGTCAGATACGCTTATTAGTTCAAAAAAATTCTTAGATTTTATAAAAGGGCGATCTCATGAAATGGGAAGTTCAATTCAAGTTGAACATGGTGAGGGGTTCACATCTGCTGTCCCCCTTCAAATTGATCTCAAAACTTTATTATAGAGAAATGCCAAAGGCCTAAAAATTGGGCGGGAATAGGCTATCTCATAAAATGGCTCATTTCTAGCACCAAAAGATAAGTAAAATGCTTTAACAGATTCAATGCTTGAACCCTCAAAATCAAGAATCATGCTTTTGTTAGCAAATTTTGTTAAAACCGCATACAGGCCATAAGAAAGTGAGTTGAGATCTCTACCTTCTTTACTAGGGGCACCTAAAATATAGTGAATCCGCTCTTTACCTATTGCAAATAATAAACTAGCTGTAATTTTTTGATTGTTCATTACATGTACATTAACAAAGTTAGATGAATTATCATAGGTTAAATTCTCTATAAGATTGTAGTCTTCTTTTTTTAAGTGTTTAACTTTGTGACCATGTGCTGATTTATATAATGTAATGGTTTTGGCAATATCCATGTCAAAGTTTATTGAGTGAGAATTTTTTGCTTTTTTTATGTTTTTTCTCAATGACTTGTTGAAGTTTTTTTCTAACCTGTCAGCATCTGATATTTCTAATACTAAATTATCTCTTTCCTTGGCACTTGATGTTAAGTTAAAATTTGTGTTGAATTGTATAAAGCTAAATTTAGATAGTATGAGCATTTTAATTTGTTCAAGGTCTTTGGTGCCTGGTATTTTTCCAATCAAATTGCATTGTTGTATAAAATTGGGTTGAAGAAGTGCTTTTATTCCCCATTTTCTAGACACGGGTAATGGAATAGCTGTCTTGTAATCACCTATAATTATGGCATCCCAAGTACAAAATTGATTTAAGTACCAGGAATAGTTAAATACCCTACCATTTTTACTAGTATTAATTAAATCATCCCATTTTACAAGATTGATTTTATCATGACTGAGGTATTCTATTTTGTTAGTCATCTATTTCAACAGGTTAAATAAAGACACAATGATAAAGACATTTCATCTTAAAATTATGCATATTTTATTGCCACAGTTATGAGTAAATTATATTATTTGATTTTTTTAGAAATAGCCCTTGTAATCTTATATATAAATGCTACTTTTGCAGACCTTTTTAGAAATTTGGATAGAAATATATGCCTACAATACAACAGTTAGTACGTAAAGGGAGAAAGGAACTTACCAAGAAAAGTAAGTCTAGAGCCCTGAATTCTTGCCCTCAAAGAAGAGGAGTTTGTACACGAGTGTACACGACCACTCCGAAGAAGCCTAATTCAGCAATGAGAAAGGTGGCAAGGGTAAGACTCACCAACGGAAATGAAGTAAATGCTTACATACCAGGAGAGGGACACAATCTACAAGAACACAGTATTGTGTTAGTAAGAGGAGGAAGAGTAAAAGACTTGCCTGGAGTAAGATATCATATTGTTCGTGGTGCATTAGATACAGCAGGAGTTGAAGGCAGAACTCAACGAAGAAGTAAATACGGAGCAAAAAGACCTAAATCAGCTAATAAATAATGAGAAAGTCGAAGGCAAGAAAAAGAGAGATTGTGCCCGATCCAAGATACAACGATGTTTTGGTATCTAAGTTTATCAATAACATGATGATGCAGGGTAAAAAAGAAACAGCTCGCAAGATATTTTACGATGCAATTGATATAGTCGACGGCAAGGTAGAAGAAGATGCGGGTATTGAAACTTGGAAAAAAGCCCTAAACAATGTTATGCCATCTGTTATGGTTAAGAGTCGTAGAGTTGGTGGTGCTACTTTTCAAATTCCAATGGAAGTAAAACCTGATTTGAAAGTTTCGTTTGGAATTAAGTGGATGATAAGTTACGCTCGAAAAAGAAACGAGAAGTCAATGGCAAATAAACTTGCAGGAGAAATCATAGCAGCATCTAAAGGTGAAGGAGCTGCAGTGAAGAAGAAAGAAGATACACATAAAATGGCAGATGCGAATAAAGCATTTTCACACTTCAGAGTATAAGTCATGTCTAAAAGAGATTTAAAATTTACACGAAACATTGGTATTGCTGCTCACATTGATGCAGGGAAAACAACTACCACAGAGCGTATCTTATACTATGGAGGTGTAAGTCATAAAATAGGTGAAGTGCATGATGGTGCTGCAACTATGGATTGGATGGAGCAAGAGCAAGAAAGAGGGATTACAATTACCTCTGCTGCCACCACTTTAAATTGGAAATACAGAGATCAAGATTATCACGTAAATATAATCGATACCCCAGGTCACGTTGACTTTACGGTTGAGGTAAATAGATCGTTACGTGTGCTTGATGGTTTAGTTTTCTTGTTTAGTGCTGTTGATGGTGTTGAACCACAATCAGAAACTAACTGGAGGCTAGCAAATAATTATAACGTTCCTCGTATTGGCTTTGTAAACAAGATGGACCGTCAAGGTGCGGACTTCATCAACGTATGTGCCCAAGTTAAGGAAATGTTGGGTAGCCATGCATTGCCACTTCAGTTGAATATTGGTGCTGAAGACGGGTTTAGAGGAGTTGTTGATTTAATAAACTTCAGAGGGATAACTTGGAATGATGCTGATCAAGGGATGACTTTCCAAGAAATAGAAATACCTGCAGATATTATTGATGAAGCAAAACAGTTGAGAGAAGAACTCCTAGAGGCTGTTGCTGAATTTGATGATAATCTAATGGAAAAATACTTTGAGGATCCAGAATCTTTGACAGAAAGAGAAATTTTGGATGCGTTAAGAGAAGCTACAATTGCAGGTAAAGTTGTACCTATGATGTGTGGTTCAGCATTTAAGAATAAAGGAGTACAAGCAATGCTTGATATGGTTATGGAAATCCTACCATCACCTGTAGACGTTGAAGCTATTGAGGGAACTAACCCAAAAACTGATGAGCCAACTTCACGAAAGCCATCTGTTGATGAGCCATTTTCATCATTGGCATTCAAAATTGCTACTGATCCATTTGTAGGAAGATTATGTTTCACTAGAGCTTATTCTGGTGTATTGGATTCAGGTTCTTATGTGTACAATACACGTACTATGAAAAAAGAACGTATTTCTCGTATATTCCAAATGCATGCAAATAAGCAAAATCAAATCCCGCAATTACAAGCTGGAGATATCGCCGCATTAATTGGTTTTAAAGATATTAGAACTGGAGATACCTTATGTGCAGAAAATGCACCTATTGTACTTGAGTCAATGGATTTTCCTGACCCAGTTATTGGTGTTGCTATTGAGCCAAAGACACAAGCAGATGTTGACAAATTAGGAATGGCTCTTGGTAAGCTTGCCGAAGAGGATCCAACTTTTGTAGTTAAATCTGATGAGGAGACAGGTCAAACTGTAATTTCAGGAATGGGTGAACTTCACCTAGAAATTATCATTGATAGACTTAAAAGAGAGTTCAATGTAGAAGCGAACCAAGGTCAGCCTCAAGTAGCATATAAAGAGACTATCTCAAACTCGGTTACACACCGTGAAACATATAAAAAGCAATCAGGTGGACGTGGTAAGTTTGCAGATATTCAAGTTGAAATCGCTCCTGCTGACGATGGAAAAGAAGGATTAGAGTTTATTAACGAAATTGTTGGGGGTGCTATTCCACGTGAATTTATTCCTGCAGTTGAAAAAGGTTTCAAGGAGGCTATGAAGAATGGTGCTCTTGCGGGATATGAAGTACAAAATCTTAAAGTAAGACTATTTGATGGTTCATTCCACCCAGTCGATTCAGACTCATTATCATTTGAGACCGCAGCAAAGTTTGCGTTTAGAGAAGCTTCTAAAAAAGCAAATCCAGTTATTTTAGAACCTATCATGAAACTTGAGGTGATTACACCTGAGGAGAATATGGGAGATGTAATAGGTGATTTGAATAGAAGAAGAGGACAGATGCAGGGAATGACAGAAAAAGGAGGTGCTCAAGTAGTTAAGGCTCTTGTTCCTCTTTCAATGATGTTTGGATACGTAACCGATTTAAGAACAATCACTTCTGGTCGTGCAACATCTACTATGGAGTTTAATAATTATGATATCGTTCCGAATAATATAGCCACTGAGATTATAGCAAAAGCAACTGGAACAACTGTAAAAGCATAAATAAAATGATTAATCAAAAAATTAGAATTAAGCTTAAGTCTTACGATCATAATTTGATCGATAAATCAGCTGAAAAGATTGTTAAATCTGTCAAGGCAACTGGAGCTATTGTTAGTGGCCCAATTCCACTTCCAACGCAAAAGAAGATATTTACAGTTTTGAAATCTCCTCACGTGAATAAAAAAGCGAGAGAGCAATTTAAATTATGTTCTTACAAGAGGTTAATGGATATTTATAGCTCAAGTGCAAAAACAGTAGATGCATTAATGAAGCTTGAATTGCCAAGTGGTGTGGACGTAGAAATTAAAGTATAAAAAACATGTTAAGTGTTATAGGAAGAAAAGTAGGAATGACTTCAATTTTTACCGAATCAGGTAAAAAAGAAGCTTGTACAGTGGTGGCTTGTGAGCCAAACTTTATTACTCAAATTAAAACTGGGGAAAAAGAAGGATACGAAGCTGTACAGATTTCTTCAGTTGAGAAGAAAGAAAAAAGCTCAAATAATCCTGAAAAGGGTCATTTTGCAAAAGCTAAAACAACACCAAAAAGAGTTGTTGTTGAAGTTAGAGACTTCGATGGTGAGCAAAATTTAGGAGATTCTTTTGGGGTTGAGGTGTTTCAAGAAGGAGAGTTCGTTGATGTTGTTGGAACATCAAAAGGAAAAGGTTTTCAAGGTGTTGTAAAAAGACATGGCTTCAGTGGTGTTGGTGAATCTACTCACGGTCAGCATAATAGACTTAGAGCACCAGGTTCGTTAGGAGCTGGTTCTACACCTTCTCGAGTTTTTAAAGGAACCAGAATGGCTGGTCAAATGGGAAATGAGAGAGTTAAAGTGCAAAACCTTAGAGTTTTGAAAGTGGATGCTGAGAAAAACCTATTGGTTATTAGTGGAGCACTCCCAGGTCACAAAGGTTCATACGTAATTATTGAAAAATAAAAATGAAAGTAAAGGTTTTAAATACATCTGGTGATGATACGGGCAAGCAAGTGAATCTTCCTAAGGAGATTTTTGGTGTTGAACCTAATGATCATGCTATTTATCTAGATGTAAAGCAATATTTAGCGAGTCAAAGACAAGGTACTCATTCAACAACAGAGAAGGGTGCAGTGAGAGGTTCAACTCGTAAAATTAAGAAGCAAAAAGGTACTGGTACTGCAAGAGCAGGTTCTATCAAATCTGGTGTTTTTGTTGGAGGAGGTCGTATGCATGGGCCAAGACCAAGAGACTATAGCTTTAAATTGAATAAAAAATTAAAGCAGGTAGCTCGTCTTTCTGCTTTATCTCATAAGGCGAAAGGAAAAGAGATTACAGTCATTGACACAATTACACTGGATTCTCCAAAAACTAAAAATTATTTAGATGTACTAAATAACCTAAAGATGGCAGATAAGAAAACGCTTCTTCTTACTCCAGACTATGATAATAATGTATATCTATCTTCAAGAAATATACCTAATGCTCAAGTGATGAATGTAAGTGATGTTAACACATATAGTATACTTCATGCTAACAACATCATCTTGGTTGAGGGTTCAATTAATAAATTAAAAGAGACATTGAGTTAAGATGGCAATACTTGTTAAACCACTAATCACAGAAAAAATGTCTTTGTTGAGTGAAAACAAAGGACAATATGGTTTTAGAGTTGCATTAACAGCAACTAAACCAGAAATAAAGGCTGAAATAGAGAAAATGTATTCAGTTGAGGTTACTAAAATTAGAACTTTAGTTGTTGCAGGTAAGAGAAAAATGCGTTTTACTAAATCAGGTGTTTCTAACGGAAAGTCAAGTAACTACAAAAAAGCAATAGTTAGTTTGAAAGAAGGACAGAGCATTGATTTTTACGAAAATATATAAGCTGAGAAATGGGAATTAAGAGAATAAATCCAGTTACACCTGGTCAGCGTTTTAAGTTAGCGGTGACTTTCGAGGCATTAACTGCTAGCAAGCCAGAAAAGAGTTTATTAGCTCCACTTAAAAAGTCTGGTGGTAGAAATGATACAGGTAAGATGACCATGAGAAATCGTGGTGGTGGACACAAACGTAGATATCGTATAATTGATTTTAAAAGAAATCGTTACGAAAGTGCTGAAGTTCTAACAATCGAGTACGATCCAAATAGGACTGCATTCATATCATTAGTTCAGTACAGTGATGGAGAAAAACGATACATAGTTGCACCCAAAGGAATTAAAGTTGGTCAGAAAATCACTTCTGGTCCAGGTTCAACTCCAGATCTTGGTAATGCTCTTCCTTTAGGAGATATACCATTGGGAACAACAATTCATAACATAGAAATGAAGCCTGGAAGAGGTGCTGAGATATGTAGAAGTGCAGGAACAAGTGCACAATTGGTTGCTAGAGATGGTAAATATGCTGTAATCAAGTTGCCTTCAGGTGAGAATAGAATGATATTAACTACTTGTCTTGCGACAATTGGAGAAGTATCTAATGGAGATCACCAGTTACAGATTTCAGGTAAAGCAGGAAGAAGTCGTTGGTTGGGACGAAGACCACGTACTCGTCCAGCAGCAATGAACCCTGTTGATCACCCTCAAGGTGGTGGAGAAGGTCGTTCTAAAGGTGGACAGGCAAGAACTCGTAAGGGTACAATGTCAAAAGGTTTGAAAACTAGAAGTAAAAAGAAACAATCTTCTAGATTAATTTTAGAAAGAAAACGTAAATAAACATGGCGAGATCATTAAAAAAAGGACCATTTGTTCACTATAAATTACAACGTAAAGTGGACGCTATGAATGAAGGAACCAAGAAGTCTGTGATTAAAACATGGAGTAGATCTTCATTAATCACACCAGACTTTATAGGGCACACATTTGCTGTTCATAATGGCAATAAATTTATTCCAGTATATATCACTGAAAATATGGTAGGTCACAAACTTGGAGAATTCTCACCTACAAGAACATTCAAAGGTCATCAAGCTAAGAAATAATCATGGAAGCAGTAGCTAAATTAAATAACTGTCCAATGTCTCCTCGAAAGATGAGGCTTGTTGTTGATCAAATTAGAGGTCAACGCGTAGAGGATGCTTTAAACACATTGAAGTACAGCCAAAAAAGAGTTTATGCAGAAAAAGTTGAAAAATTACTTAAATCTGCTATTGCTAATTGGCAACAAGTGAACGATGAGCGTGTAGATGAAGAAACAGGCTTAATCGTTAAGGAAGTTTTCGTTGATCCAGGAAGAATGTTAAAGCGAATTCAACCTGCTCCTCAAGGAAGAGCTCACAGAATTAGAAAGAGATCAAACCATATTACTTTAAAAGTAGATACTATGGGTACTGATACACAAACCGAAGAATCAAATTCAGAATAATAATAAATGGGACAAAAAGTAAATCCAATAGGTCTTAGATTAGGTATCGTTCGTGGTTGGGAAAGCAACTGGTACGGTGGTAAAGAATTTGGCGAAAAATTAGCTGAAGATAACAAGATACGTCAATACTTAAAAGCTCGTATGCCAAGAGCTGGTATCTCTAAGATATTGATAGAGCGAATGCTTAAGCGAATCATTATAACAGTTCATACATCTAGACCTGGTATTGTAATCGGTAAGGGTGGTTCTGAAGTCGATAAGCTGAAAGAAGAGATAAAAAAGCTAACGAAGAAAGATGTTCAAATCAACATCTTTGAAGTAAAACGTCCTGAGTTAGATGCTATGCTTGTAGGGCAGTCTATTGCTCAACAAATAGAAGGCCGTGTTAATTTTAAGCGTGCTATTAAAATGGCTATCGGATCAACCATGAGAATGGGAGCTCAAGGAATCAAAGTTATGGTTTCTGGTCGTTTGAATGGTGCTGAAATGGCAAGAACTCAACAATTTAAAGAAGGAAGAATTCCATTACATACATTCAGAGCAGATGTGGATTACGCATTGTCTGAAGCCCTGACCGTTTATGGTAAAATTGGTGTTAAAGTATGGATATTTAAGGAAGAAGTTTTTGGTAAACGTGACTTATCCATAAATATGGGAATGGGAGAGCCAAAGCAACAACGTGATAAGAGAGGTGGTCACGATAGAAGAAGAATAAAAAAATAATAAGGCAAGATCATGTTATCTCCAAAGAGAATAAAATATAGAAAACGCCAGAAAGGCAGAGTAAAAGGTTTAGCAGGTAGAGGTCATCGAGTTGAGTTTGGTGATTTTGGATTGAAATCATTAGAGCCACATTGGATTACTTCTAGGCAAATAGAGGCGGCAAGGATTGCTCTGAACCGTTATATGAAAAGAGAAGGGAAAGTGTGGATTCGTATATTTCCAGACAAGCCTGTAACTAAAAAACCTGCAGAGGTAAGGATGGGTAAAGGTAAAGGCTCTCCGGAATACTGGGTAGCTGTTATCAAACCAGGAACAATCATATTTGAGGTTGATGGTGTTAGTGAGGAGATAGCAAAAGAAGCAATGAGACTTGCAGCTCAAAAACTTCCTGTGACAACAAAATTTGTAGTAAGACCAGATTATAGTGCTTAAGAAATATGCAGTATCAAGATATTAAAAATTTGACTGAAAAAGAGCTTCATTTAAACTTAAAAGATGAAAGAGCTCAACTTCAAAAGATGAAGTTCAGTCACGCAGTATCTCCAATAGAAAATCCGCATAAAATTAGAATTGTGAGAAAAACTATTGCGAAATACCTAACAGAGATTAACAGACGTAGAAACGAAAAATAGGACCTAAAAATGGAAAGAAATTTTAGAAAAGAAATTGTTGGGGTTGTTAAAAGTAACAAAATGGAAAAAACCATTACGGTATCCGTTGAACGAAAAATGAAGCACCCCAAATACAAAAAATTCGTTAAATCTACAGCTAAATTTAAAGCTCACGACGAAAAAAATGAGTGTAATGAAAATGATATTGTTCGTATAATGGAGACCAGACCACTCAGTAAAGATAAGCGTTGGAGATTGTTAGAAATAATAGAAAGAGCTAAATAAGATGATACAACAAGAATCAAGATTAAAAGTAGCTGATAACAGCGGGGCCAAAGAAGTTCTTTGTATTCGTGTTTTAGGTGGAACTAAAAGAAGGTACGCTTCTGTTGGTGACAAGATAATTGTTACTGTCAAAGATGCAATGCCTGCTGGGAACATAAAAAAAGGTACGGTTTCTCGTGCAGTTGTTGTAAGAACAAAGAAAGAATTTAGAAGACCTGATGGATCTTACATCAGATTTGATGACAATTCTTGTGTCCTTTTAACTGCTACTGATGAACCCAGAGCTACTCGTATTTTTGGACCTGTGGCTAGAGAGTTGAGAGATCGTAAGTTTATGAAAATTGTATCATTAGCACCAGAAGTATTATAATTATGAGAAGGAAATACAACAAAATACCTAAACTTCATATTCGCAAAGGCGATACTGTTAAAGTTTTATCTGGTAACGATAAAAATAAAACAGGAGAAGTTAAGCTAGTCAATCTTAAAGAGGGCACTGCTATTGTTGATGGTATTAATATGGTTACTAAGCATAGAAAACCAGATGCTGATAATCCGAATGGGTCTATCGTTAAATTGGAGGCACCTATTCGTGTAAGCAAACTTCAACTTATGGTGAATGGAGAGCCAACACGTATCGGAAGAAAATTAAACGAAAATGGAAAATTACAGCGATTTTCTAAGAAAACAGGCGATTTTATAAATAACTAGTATGAAGCCAAGATTAAGAGAAAAATTTGAAACAGAATTGGTTGCTAAGCTGAAGGAAAAGCACAATTACAGCAATGTAATGCAAATACCTAAGCTAACTAAAATTTGTTTGAACCAAGGCGTAGGAGCTGGTGTAGCTGATAAAAAATTAGTTGACACAGCAGTAGAAGAGATGACTACTATTGCTGGTCAGAAAGCGGTGCCTACATACTCCAAGAAAGCAATCTCTAACTTCAAGTTGAGAGAAGAAATGGCTATTGGATGTCGTGTTACACTTCGTGGTGATAGAATGTACGAATTTTTAGATCGCTTCATTGCTGTCTCCCTACCTCGTGTGAGAGACTTTAATGGAATTAGTGATAAAGGATTTGATGGTAGAGGTAACTACTCAATGGGGGTTACTGAACAAATCATATTTCCTGAAATAGATATTGACAAAGTATCACGTATTAATGGTATGGATATCACATTTGTAACAACTGCAAAGACTGATGTTGAATGCCACAGTTTATTAACAGAATTAGGGTTACCCTTTATAAAGAAATAAAAATATGGCAAAAGAATCAATGAAAGCAAGACAGCGTAAAAGAGAGCATGCGGTTAAGACCTATGCTGCTAAAAGAGCTGCTCTTAAAGAAGCTGGAGATTATGAAGGGCTTCAAAAGCTACCTCGAAATGCTTCACCTACTCGCTTGAGAAATAGATGTTCTGCTACAGGTAGACCAAGAGGCTACATGAGAGATTTTGGGATTTCTAGAAATGTATTTAGAGAAATGGCATCCAAAGGTTTAATCCCAGGTATAACAAAAGCAAGTTGGTAATAAGATGAGTAAAATTACAGACCCCATAGCAGATTACCTCACTCGAGTGAGAAATGGAATCAAAGCAAATCATCGAATTGTTGATGTGCCTGCTTCCAATATCAAAAAAGCAATAACGCAAGTGTTATTCGATAAAGGTTACATCCTTAATTATAAGTTTGACGATGCAGCAGGACCACAAGGTACTATTAAAATTGCTTTGAAATATCACCCAACTACAAAGTTATCTGCGATTCGCGAACTCAAAAGAGTAAGTAAACCAGGTTTAAGACAATATCGAAGTGCAGAAGAATTGCCACGTGTATTGAATGGTCTTGGTATTGCAATTGTTTCAACATCCAAAGGTGTAATGACAGATAAGGAAGCAAGATCACAGCATGTTGGAGGAGAAGTTTTATGTTACGTATCTTAATTTAAAAGTAAGAAAAGATGTCACGAATAGGAAATAACCCAATAGCTATCCCCTCTGGAGTGGAGATAAAAGTGGATGACAACATGGTAACTGTTAAGGGACCTAAGGGAGAACTTAGTCAGTCGATTGATTTGGTGGATGTTAAAGTTGAAGACAATCAAGTGATTGTGTCAAGATCAGGAGAAACCAAAGAAGAGAAAGCAAAACATGGTCTTTATCGTTCATTGATCAGTAATTGCTTTGAGGGTGTTAGCAAAGGATTTAAAACTGAGCAAGAACTCGTTGGAGTTGGATACAGAGCAACTGTTACAGGTCAATTACTTGAACTTAATCTAGGTTTTTCGCATACTATTTTTATGCAAATTCCATCTGAGGTTAAGGTATCAACAGAAGCGGTTAAAGGTCAGCCACCTTTGGTAACTTTTGAAAGTATTGACAAGCAACTACTTGGACAAGTAGCAGCTAAATTAAGAAGTTTACGTCCACCAGAGCCATATAAAGGCAAAGGAATTAAGTTCAAAGGGGAACAACTAAGAAGAAAAGCAGGTAAGACTGCAGCTAAATAATAGGTTATATTATTATGATAAAAAGTAAAGCGACAAGAAGAGCTAAGATTAAAGCTCGAATCAGAAGCAAGATTCAAGGAAATGCAGAAATGCCTAGACTTTGTGTTTTCAGAAGTAATAAAGCGATATATGTTCAGCTTATTGATGATACTAAAGGAGCAACCATCCTATCGAGTTCATCTGCTGGCATGGATAAAGGAACAAAATCTGAAATAGCAAGAGAAGTTGGAAAAGCAATTGCTGAAAAAGCTGCTGCAAATGGTATCAAAATTGTAAAGTTTGACAGAAATGGATACCTATATCATGGACGAATCAAGAATTTAGCAGAAGGAGCTAGAGAGGGAGGTTTAAAATTCTAATAATATGGCAACACAAACATTAAAACAAGTAAGAACAACAGATCTTGAACTCAAAGAGACTGTAGTCAACATTAACCGTGTAGCAAAAGTTACCAAAGGGGGTAGAACATTTAGCTTCAACGCAATTGTTGTAGTTGGAGATGGTAATGGTATTGTCGGTCATGGGCTTGGTAAAGCTGGTGAGGTAATTGATGCCATCCAAAAGGGTGTAGAAGATGCTAAAAAGAATTTAATCAAAGTTCCTTTAAACAACAATACAATACCTCACGAACAGTATGGTAAATATTCTGGTGGTAGAGTATTTATGAAGCCAGCTTCAAATGGTACAGGTGTTATCGCAGGAGGAGCAATGCGTGCTGTATTTGAAAGTGCAGGTATTCATGATGTTCTTGCAAAATCTAAAGGTTCTTCAAATCCACACAATGTGGTCAAGGCTACAATTGATGCATTATCAAAAATGAGAGATGCCTATACCGTTGCTGAACAACGAGGAACTAACATAAATAAAGTGTTTAACGGATAATTAAGATGGGAAAGGTTAAGATTACACAAGTTAAGAGTGCTATTAGAAGACCTGAGGATCAAAAGCGTACATTGATTGCTTTGGGCCTAAAGAAACTGAATAAAGCAAGAGTTATAGAAGAATCACCAGCTGTATTAGGTATGATTCGTAAGGTAGAGCACTTATTAAAAGTAGAAAAAGCATAGTTATGAATTTACATAGTTTGAAACCAGCTGAAGGTTCGGTAAAAAAAGGAAAAAGAATAGCTAGAGGTCAAGGGTCTGGAAGAGGTGGTACCTCAACTAAAGGTCACAAAGGTGCTCAATCTAGAACAGGTTACAGTAGATCTGTTGGTTTTGAAGGTGGTCAAATGCCTCTTCAACGTAGAATTCCAAAATTTGGATTCAAAAATCCAACCCGTGTTGAATACGTTGGTATTAATCTGGATAGACTTCAAGATTTTATTGATAAAACTAAGGCCAAAGAAGTGACAACTTCATCTTTGATTGAAGCGAACGTCATCAAAAAAACAGAGATTGTTAAAATATTAGGCAGAGGCGAGTTGACCAGTAAGGTTAATGTAAAGGTGAATGCGTTCACTAAAACAGCTAAGGCCGCTATCGAAAAAGTAGGAGGAACAGCCGAGGTTATCTAGATTTATGAAAAAGTTAATAAGCACATTAAAAAATATATTCTCTATTGAAGATTTAAGGACACGTCTTATAAATCTTTTTTTATTGTTAGTCGTATACCGAATCGGAACCTTCATCGTGATTCCAGGTGTTGATCCACTTATATTAAGTGATCCTAATTTTTACGGTAACAAAGAGTCGGGAGGTTTTTTAGGTCTTGTTAACACCTTTTCTGGCGGAGCCTTTGATCGGGTCTCAATTTTTGCTCTTGGTATCATGCCTTATATCTCGGCATCGATTGTTATTCAACTTTTAACAGTTGCTGTTCCTACTTTTCAGAAAATGCAAAAAGAAGGGGAGGATGGAAGAAGAAAAATTAATGCAATCACAAGATACTTAACCATTGCTATAACAGCAGTTCAAGGAATGGCCTATTTAATTAACTTGAAGTCAACTTCAGGCTCAGGTAAACCATTGGCACTTATGTCTGAGACTTCTGATGCTTTGGGTTGGACTACTTTCCTTATTGTAGGAGTTCTTGTTTTAGTAGCTGGTACCATGTTTACAATGTGGTTAGGAGAAAGAATTACAGATCGTGGAGTAGGTAATGGTATTTCTATCATCATCATGGTAGGTATTATTGCTCGTCTTCCATCTACACTTTTTGCCGAGATTATCGATCGGTTTGGAGGTAGCCAAGTGATGTTGCTTATTGTTGAACTTGTAATTTGGGTAGTTGTTATTCTTGCTGTAATTGCACTGGTACAAGCTACACGTCGAATTCCTGTTCAATATGCAAAACGAATTGTAGGTAACAGACAAATGGGGGGGGTTAGACAATATCTTCCATTAAAAGTGAATGCTGCAGGTGTAATGCCTATTATCTTTGCTCAAGCATTAATGTTCTTGCCAGGATCAGCTGCTCGAATTCCTGGATTAGAAGATTCAGCTTTCTTAAATTCATTATCAAGACCAGATGAAATAGGTTATAATATTTTGACATTCGTACTTATTGTTTTATTTACTTATTTCTATACGGCCATTACAATTAACCCAAATCAGATAGCAGATGATTTAAAAAGAAATGGTGGGTTTATACCCGGTGTTAAACCTGGAAGAAAAACAGCAAACTTTATTGGTTCTGTGATGTCACGCATTACATTACCCGGATCAGTTTTCCTTGGCTTCGTTGCTATATTTCCATTTTTTGCCATTAGAGCTGGAGTGAATGATCAGTTTGCACAGTTTTATGGTGGAACTTCACTATTGATTATGGTTGGAGTGGTGCTTGATACCCTTCAGCAAGTTGAGCAATATCTTATCATGAGACATTATGATGGTTTGATGAAAACCGGTAGAATTAAAGGTAGAACTTCAGCTGGAGGAGCAATAACTGGATAGTTTGTATAAGAGAATAAAAAAAATTAAATTTGCAGCCCTTTAAAAATGGCAAAACAACAAGCAATAAAGCAAGATGGCGTAATCACTGAAGCATTGTCGAATGCAATGTTTAGAGTGAAGCTCGAAAATGGTCACGAGATTGTGGCTACCATCAGCGGTAAAATGCGGATGTATTATATCCGGATTCTGCCAGGTGATAAGGTGCAGGTTGAGATGTCTCCGTATGATTTAACGAGGGGCAGAATTAGTTACAGATATAAATAACATTATGAAAGTTAGAACATCAGTAAAGAAAAGATCTAGTGATTGTAAAATCGTTAGAAGAAAAGGACGTGTTTACGTCATTAATAAGAAAAATCCAAGATTTAAGCAAAGACAAGGTTAAAAATGGCACGTATTGCAGGAATAGATTTACCGAAAGGGAAAAGAGGAGTCGTAGGACTTACATACATTCATGGTATTGGTAGTAGTAGAGCTACTCATATTTTAGCTAAAGCTAAAGTAAGTGAAGATAAAAAAGTTCAAGATTGGACGGATACTGATATCTCAGGAATTCGTGAGGTAATCGGTAAAGAGTTTAAAGTTGAAGGAGAGCTTCGGTCTGAGGTTCAAACGAATATCAAACGTCTTATGGATATTGGATGCTACAGAGGTTTGAGACATCGAAAAGGTCTTCCTTTAAGAGGTCAGCGTACAAAAAATAACGCAAGAACCCGAAAAGGTAAAAAGAAAACAATGGCTAACAAGAAAAAAGCACCGAAATAATTAGATAATGGCAGGTAGTAAAAAAACAGTTAAGAAGAGAAAAGTTAGTATTGAATCTAATGGTTTTGCTTATGTGAAATCTACATTCAATAACATCATAGTATCGATTACAAATAGTCAAGGACAAGTGATTTCTTGGAGCAGTGCCGGTAAAATGGGTTTTAGAGGTTCTAAGAAAAACACACCTTATGCAGCTCAAGTTGCAGCACAGGATTGTGCTAAAGTAGCTGTTGATCTCGGTCTTAAAAAGGTAGAAGTACTTGTTAAGGGACCTGGTGCTGGTAGAGAATCAGCTATTCGAACATTAAGTCAAGCGGGTTTGGAAGTTTCTGCAATTAGAGACGTTACTCCACTTCCACACAACGGATGTCGACCACCTAAAAGACGTAGAGTTTAATTTGATTGTGGAATTTAGATAAAAGAGAAAGATAATGGCAAGATATAGAGGACCCAAAGCAAAGATTGCACGTAAGTTTAGAGAACCCATTTTTGGACCATCTAAAGCTTTAGAAAAGAAAAACTACCCTCCTGGTCAGCATGGAAATTCAAGACGAAGAGGTAAAAAATCAGAGTATGCTATTCAATTAGCTGAAAAACAAAAAGCTAAATATACCTATGGTTTGCTCGAGAAACAGTTTTCGCTAACCTTCGATAGAGCAGCTCGTAAAAAAGGAATCACAGGTGAGAATCTTCTTAAGTTTTTAGAAGCTCGTTTGGATAATACCGTATTTAGAATGGGAATAGCACCTACACGAAGAAGTGCAAGACAATTAGTTGGTCACAAACACATTCGTGTTAATGGTGTCCTCACCAACATCCCTTCTTATCAAGTTAAACCTGGAGATATCATTGAGGTTAGAGAAAAATCAAAATCCCTTGAAGTTATCACCGATTCAACTGCAGCTGGTAAATCTTTTAGTTGGTTAGAATTTGATAAATCAACATTGAAAGGTACTTTTTTAAATTACCCTGAGAGAGAAGATATTCCTGAGAATATCAAAGAACAATTAATAGTAGAACTTTACTCCAAGTAACATTATGTCAATATTAGATTTTCAACAACCTGATAAGGTTATTATGCATAAAGAAACAGCCAACTATGGTCTGTTTGAATTTAGTCCTCTTGAGAGAGGTTATGGTGTTACCGTTGGTAATGCTATGAGAAGAATTCTTCTTTCATCACTTGAAGGTTGGGCAATCACATCTATTCGTATACCTAGTGTAGATCATGAGTTTTCTACCATCAAAGGAGTTTTGGAAGATGTAACTGAAGTAATCCTTAACTTAAAACAAGTACGATTCAAGAAGTTGATTGACTCAAATGATTCTGAGAAGATTTTTGTATCTATCAAAGGTAAAGAGCAGTTTACTGCTGGTGAAATTGCAAGATATACGAACGCATTTGAGATATTGAATCCTGATTTTGTGATTTGTACGATGGAGCCATATGTTAACCTTGAAATTGAATTAACAGTTGAAAAAGGTAGAGGATATGTTCCTGCTGAAGAAAATTCTGTAGACAATGCTCCTATTGGAGAGATTGCTATCGATTCTATCTTCACTCCAATTAAAAATGTGAAGTATCACGTTGAAGATTTCCGTGTAGAGCAAAAAACAGATTACGAGAAGCTCATCTTTGAAGTCAAGACTGATGGTTCAATTCATCCAGAAGAAGCTTTAAAAGAAGCATCTAAAATCATGATGAGACACCTTGTGTTGTTCTCAGATGAGAGTATTCTTGAAGATACACAAGTACATTCTCAGAAAAATGAAGTAGATGAAAATATGCTTCACATGAGAAAAATACTTAAAACTTCATTATCAGATTTAGATTTATCAGTTAGAGCATACAACTGCTTGAAAGCTGCTGAAATCAGAACGCTAGGGGAGTTAGTAAGTTTCCACATTGAGGATTTATTGAAGTTTAGAAACTTTGGTAAAAAGTCCCTTACAGAATTGGAAGATTTTGTAAAAGAAAAAGGATTAAACTTCGGTATGGACGTTTCTAAATATAACCTTGACGACGAATAAAAGTAAAAGAAAATGAGGCACGGGAAAAAATTCAACCATTTAGGCAGAAAGAAAGGACATAGAGAGGCAATGTTGAGTAACATGGCAGCCTCACTTCTTACGCACAAGCGTATATTTACAACCACTGCGAAAGCAAAAGCACTTCGAGTATATGTAGAACCTTTGATTACTAGGTCAAAAGATAATACTACACATTCAAGAAGGGTTGTTTTTGGATATTTACAAAGCAAGGATGCAGTAAATGAATTATTTACAACTATTGCTCCAAAGGTTGCTGATCGTCCAGGAGGTTATACACGTATCTTAAAGACTCACAATCGTCTAGGTGATAACGCCGATATGTGCATGATGGAGCTTGTTGATTTTAACGAGGCTATGCTTGAAGCAAAGTCTTCTAAATCTAAAGCTAAATCGGGTACAAAACGAACTAGAAGAGGTAAGAAAACAGATAAAACGGCTACTGCAACACCTGTAGCAGAAACTACTCCAGTAGAAGAAGCTAAACCTGTAGTTGAGGATGCTGTTGTTGTGGAAGAAACTGCTGCTTCAGAAGAAGCTCCTAAGGGAGAAGATGCTCCCAAGAAGGCTCCCAAGAAAGAAGTTAAGGCAGAAACTGCCAAGAAAAAGCCTGCCGCTAAAAAGAAAGCACCGGCTAAGAAAGCATCTCCTAAAAAAGAAGATAAAGAAGAAAAGTAATTTTCTTCACATCACTTACAAAAAGAGGCTTCCAAATTTGGAAGCCTCTTTTTTGTTATCTGTTATTTTGATTTATTTAAAGTATCTAAAATCTTGTCCTGCTTTTAGAGAACATATCGTGTGATACATTAATTGAATACAATTTTCTATATCTGAGTAGGCTACAGTTTCTACGGTAGTATGCATATACTTTAATGGAAGTGATACCAGAGCTGAGGCTACACCGATGTCACTATA
>JAKMFK010000183.1 GCA_022425465.1 Bacteroidia bacterium
TGAACAAGGTTTGGTTTTACTTTTACCCCATATTGAAATAAAATATCGTCTAAGTTATGACTATGATTTACTGTCATCACCTGACCGTATTTTGCAACAGAATCCATTTCAGCAAGTAAATTCTCTACCAAGAAAATTACCTTTCCTCCATTCATTATATACTGATCCAAAATATACTTTTCTGGTTCAGTAAACTCAAGAGTAGGTTTTGCAACTATCAAGCCTCTATAGGATTTTAATTTGTTAATCAAACCCTCAACAAGAACGCTAAAGACAGGCTTTTGAGGATTGTTTTTTACATCTAAAGCAAAATTTTTATAACAATTACTGTCTATTAAATTAAGATTGATGCGATCCAGCGAGTAAAAATCACCAAGTGAGTTTGCAATATCTGCTGTTTGGGTTGATGATAGTTCACCATGTCCTGCAGAGAAGGCAATTTTAATACTTTTACCTGATAGTCCTTTTCGAATAGCGGTCCCTATTTCATACTCTAACAATTCAATTGAATTATTTATTTCTACCTCTAAGGATTTACCAAATTGGCGTTTCAATAAATTAATAGGATATTCTTTTCCCTTGTAAAAAACGATACCAGATGGTAATATATATTTTTCGGTAGGTGCCTCATCGGGCTTTAATTCAGGTTGCTCTATTTGCAACCCTTTTTGAAAAACTTCCTTGAGGATTGCCTCTTTCTCTTTAATGTCTTTGTCTGCCAAGATATCTTCAAAATCAAACTTAATTTTACCATCTGACAATAGCCTATATTCGTTTAATATGTCCCGTGTAGCAGATCGAAGCTGCTTGTACTCGATAGGAAGATCACCATCTAAAAATATAGTCACATATAAATCGTCATCAAGCTTATTCACTAAATCTACAGATGATGGAGATAAGGTGTATCTTTTTTCTTTGGTCAGATCCAATCGAAAATAAAACTCATTTGTAATAAAGTTAAATGCAATAATGATTAATGCATACAAGAGGATTCTTACAACAGTATTCTTAGTGATATCTCCCTTTTTACCAATCATTTTTTATTTCTTAAAGCTAGATATGTGAAACTAAGAAAAATAAATATAAGCGAAATAAAATACGATAAATCACGAGAATCAACAACACCACGGCTGATTGAGTCATAATGCATTTGAATTCCTAAATTTTGAACCATACTGTCATATGTACCGAACAAAGAAAGATTACTTAATTGCTGAAAACCAACGTAAAAAAAGAAACACAAAAAGAGTCCTAAAATAAATGCCACAATTTGATTGGGGGTAATCACGGAGGAGAATAACCCAATACTCACATATGATGACCCTAAAAGGATTAGCCCAATATATGACCCTATTGTGGCTCCCATATCCAAGTTCCCCTCTGGTAACCCCAGTTTATAAATTGAATAAACGTAAACCAAAGTTGGCAATAAGGCAAATAGGACTAGGACAACTGAAGCCAAAAACTTACCTAAAATTATTTGAATATCAGTAATGGGTTTAGTGCTCAAAATTTCAAAAGTCCCTTGTTTTAGTTCCTCAGAAAATGAACGCATAGTAATAGATGATATAAGAAACGTAAACACCCAAGGTGCCATAAAAAAAAGAATGTCCAAATTAGCATAACCCTGAACAAGCACA
The DNA here is from genome assembly GCA_022425465.1 of Bacteroidia bacterium. GTDB lineage: Bacteria > Bacteroidota > Bacteroidia > NS11-12g > UBA9320 > UBA9320. The sequence continues at coordinate 1,641 of JAKMFK010000183.1, forward strand.
TTACCATCTGCAAATACCCAGGTAAATAATCCAATAATTAACAGAAAAACAACAATAACAACATAAGCAATTAGCGAACTCAAAAAGCTTCTTATTTCTTTCTTAAAAACACTAAGCATGATTTGTTAATTTTTGAAAAATAGACTCCAAGGATTTCTCTTGCTCTTTTTGCTCAACAATAATTGTATTTGAGGATAAAGCAAAGTTAAACAACAGGTCCGCTACATCTACGTGACCTTTTGATGTGATGACAAAAGTTTGTTCATCAACTGAATTAATTGATTGAATCCCATCAATTGAAGATAACTCAAATTCATTTATGGGATCTCTAAACTTAACATGAGTGTGAGTTGTATTGACATCCCAATTCTTTTTAATAGCCTCTAAGGTATCGTCAGCAATTATTTTACCCTTGTTTAATATAATAACTCGGCTACACATAGCCTCTACTTCCTGCATGATATGAGATGATAATAAAATCGTTTTATTCTTCCCAAGTGACAAAATAAGGCTTCTGATTTCTTTCATTTGATTCGGATCTAAACCAGAAGTTGGTTCGTCTAAAATCAATACATCTGGATCATTAATTAGTGCCTGTGCTATACCTACTCTTTGCTTGTACCCCTTAGATAATTGATTAATCTTCTTTCTACATTCTCTTTCTAAACCGGTAGATTGAATAACTCGACTTATTGCTTTTTTACCATCCTTAATTTTATGAATGTCTGCAATAAATGATAAGTATTCTTTAACATACATATCTCCATATAGCGGGTTTAATTCTGGCAAATACCCAATTCTTTTTTTTACTTCCAAAGTCTCTTTCGATACATCCATGCCTAATATGCTAGCACTACCTGAAGTCTCAGCGATATGACCACTTAAAATTTTCATAGTGGTACTCTTTCCTGCTCCATTAGGACCTAAAAATCCAACAATTTCTGCTGCACCAATTGAAAACGAAACTTGATCTAAAGCTCTCTGGTCTCCATAAATTTTGGTTAAATTTTGAACTTCAATGGACATTATCGATTAATTACTATCGTTCTGTAAATTACTTGATTAAAATTTCTTAATGTTAGTTTATACGTACCTGGCACAAGTGCAGAAACATCAATAGGAGTTCTAACTTTAGTAATTAAAGTACTCAATACTTTCTGACCATATATGTTAGTAATAGTTAACTTGCCTTGAGCTACAGAATTCCCTAAATTTAAATATAAAAAATCGTCAGCAGGAATAGGAGAGACCCATACTTGACTTTTTTCTAATTTAGTATTACTAGCTGAACTTGTAATACTCATCTCGGCATATCCAGAGCAGCCATTTGAATCAATCACAGTAACACTATACTTATTTTTATCTACAACCTCGATACTTTCTGTTGTCTCTCCAGTACTCCACGAATAAGAAATAAAACCAGGCCCAGGAGATAATACCAATGGATCACTTGTTCTTAATGCAGTATCATTCCCGATGGAAATAACTGGACTATCATATTTGTAAATATTTATACTATCAACATAAGAGCAACCCTCATCATTGGATACTTCTAGATAATATAATCCAGGTCCCTTAACGTTAATTCGGTCCAATGAAGTTCCATTATACCATAAATACGTTTTCATGTTTAGCGGTCCAATTACTTGATAGTCCACATTATCACAAAAACCTGTATCTGAACCAAAACTAAATTCCGGAACATCAAAATAATTAATTTGAACAGTATCAAATGCTGGACAGCCAAAACTATTATACGCTTCAACGTATACAATCGTGTCTATATCAGCAGTATAAGAATTTTTAGATGAATTAATTCCATTCCATTTATATCCAGTGAAGAAGGATGGACCAAAGAATTCAATCGTCAGACCTTTACAAAAAGAGGTATCACTACCTATATCGATTGTTGATGATGGGTTTGTTAGAATCTGGATATCGTCAGAATAGGAACAACCAAAACTATCAACTACACTGAGTGTGTGAACCTTGGATTGACTTGTCGTATATGTTTGGTTAGATGATGTAATATTATTCCAAGTGTATGAAAGCATGCTGGGTGGGCCAATGAGTGTAATGTTTAAATTATCACAGATAGTAGTGTCGTTCCCAAGTGAGAATGTTGGAATGGCTTTTTCTTCTACAACTATAGTATCATAATAACGACAGGTGTTATTATCCAACATTAACAAATTCAATGTATCTGTAC
>JAKMFK010000207.1 GCA_022425465.1 Bacteroidia bacterium
AAACATCCAATTTTTTTTCTTTTAAGTTGATGGTTCGCTTCATTATAAAATCAATGTACTTTAAATTCGCAACAAATTAATACCATTTTGAATTCAGATACAGCTTTACTTTTTGACAAATCTATTGCTAAATGCAGAGATATATTTAAAAAAAAGACCCACGATTATGGAACTGCATGGCGAGTTCTTAGGCCCATTTCGATTACAGACCAAATTTTTATAAAAGCACAACGCATAAGAAGCATAGAAGAAAAACAAGAAAATAAAGTTGGTGAAAGTATTGAAAATGAATTTATTGGAATAATTAACTACTGTATAATAGCACTTATCCAAATTGAGCTCAATTCTGATGATGAAATGGAAATGGACCCCGCAAAAGTTATAGCACTATTTGACAAAAAAGCTGCCATGTGTAAAGAATTAATGATCGTTAAAAATCACGATTATGGAGAAGCATGGAGGGATATGAGAGTGAGCACCTATACTGATCTTATTTTAATGAAGATTTTAAGAACGAAACAGATTGAAAACAAAGGGGGAAAAACACTCATCTCAGAGGGGATTGACGCTAATTTTAGTGATATGCTCAACTATTCTATTTTTGCTTTAATAAGAATTAATAAATTCTATCAATAACCATGAAGTATTTAGCTAATTTTTTGAGAATAGGTGTAGGTCTACTTTTCATTTTTTCTGGATTGATAAAATCAAATGACCCAACTGGATTCAGTTATAAATTAGACGAATATTTCTCCGTTTTTTCAGCTGATTTAGAGCCCAAACAAGATAGTGTTATTTTCTATTTTAATCAGCAAAACAATACAGACACTTTTTCATCGAAGATTAATCCTAATCAGCAAATATTAAATATTATTGTTTACCAAAATCCATGGATTAATAGCTCTAACGAAGTATCTATTTTTGAACGTAAAATTTCTTTTAGCGTAAGTGGGCAAGAAATTTTTAATTCAAACACTCTAACATCAGACACGCTGGAATACTCCAGTGAATTGAACTTTGAAATTTCTAACAAACTAATCGGACACAAAAAGATTGGGAATATGTCTTATTTAAGTGAATCAATAGATATTAGTTCTCATATCATTCCAAATCCAATTTGGGTAGATTTCTTCCAAAAACTAAGACCCTACAGTGTTTACATTGCTATAGGCATATGTGTAATTGAGGTTTTATTAGGTATTGCATTAATTTTAGGATGGGCACCTCGTATAATCCTTTCAAGTATCTTCATTCTTACCTTATTTTTTACATTTTTAACATGGTATAGTGCATACTTCAATAAAGTTACAGATTGTGGGTGTTTTGGTGATGCTATCAAACTTACACCTTGGGAAAGTTTTTATAAAGACATTATTCTTGGTATTGCAACCCTAATAATTGCATTGGGTTTTAAACATCTCAAACCCATGATTAGCACACCATTTTCTGTGAAAATATTGACCGTATCCTTGATTTCATCCGTTGGTTTTTCACTCTATTGTTGGCATTACCTACCTGTCAAAAACTTCCTGAAATTCAAAAAAGGTAATAATATTTATGACTTGGCAAATGTTCCAGATGGTGCACCTACTGATGTGTATGAGAATATATTTCTCTACTCAAAGGATGGAGTTAATAAAGAATTTACAATTAATGATATTAGTAGCCGAAATTTACAAGAGGAGGGTTATGTTTTTGTTGATCGAATTGACAAACTAATAAGTAAAGGTTATGAACCTGAGATTAATGATTTTAAAATTATGGATGTTGATAGAACAAATGATTATGTAGAAGATTTTTATTCTGATTCTGGATATAAGTTATTGATTGTATTTAATGATATTGAAAAGTCTAACAGTCAATCTATTGATCAGCTCAAAAACATTATACGTTTTTGTAAAGAAAATGAAATTTCAATGTATCCTTTAACAGCGAGCAAAGCTGAAAATGTTGACGCTTTTTCAAAAAGACACAACCTCAACATCCCATTTTATTATGGGGATAAAACCAATCTTAAATCAATTATTCGAAGTAATCCTGGTCTTGTTTTACTTCAAAAAAATACAGTCATTGAAAATTGGCCAAGCACTCGTTTACCATCAGAAGAAGACCTTATAAGTGTCACTCGTCCATGATTCAATTCATTTTAAAAAGAATATTAAGTGGTTTTTTCATTTTGTTTAGCGTCATAACTGTTGTTTTCTTTCTTTTTAAATTCTCATTTCCTAATCCCGAGAAAATGGCAGTTGGTCAACGAACCGATTTAGCAACTCAAGAATCCATTAAAAAAGAATTTGGTCTTGATAAATCTGCCTTCACACAATATTTATTATTTCTTGATGATATATCCCCTATTTCTATTCATCCAACCAATGACGAATTGGATAATAAATACAACCCACTAATCAAAATACCCATTTCTGAAAATGCTCTTTTAGTCAAAAGTCCATTCCTTAGAAAATCATTTCAATCGAGAATAAAAACAACTACATTGATAAAAGAATCCTTCAAAGGAACTTTTATATTAGCTCTAGCATCCATTTTATTTGCCGTACTTTTTGGCGTCTTATTGGGCGTATTTTCTGCAATTAAAGTAAACTCCACCTTAGATCAAATTATTGTTTTTGTCAGTACCCTTGGAATTTCAGTACCCTCATTCTTCTCTGCAATTATTCTTGCTTGGCTTTTTGGTTTTTTACTTCATGATTACACAGGACTATACATGACAGGGAGTTGGACAGATATTGATCCATTTGTGGGTGAATATTATCAATGGAAAAATCTCATTTTACCAGCAATTGCACTTGGAGTTAGACCACTTTCTATATTTACATTACTAACACGTAGTTCAATGTTTGAGACATTAAACAAAGATTTCATCAAAACAGCAAAATCAAAAGGAATCAGTAATTCCAAAATACTAATAAGACATGCGTTACCTAATGCTTTAAATCCTGTAATCACTGCTATAAGTGGTTGGTTTGCGTCATTGCTTGCTGGAGCATTTTTTGTAGAATATATCTTTAATTGGAGGGGGCTTGGAAAATTAACCATCGAGGCATTAGAGATGAATGATCTTCCAGTGGTGATGGGTTCCATTTTATTCATCGGTTTTATCTTCGTTATTACTAACATAATTGTCGATATCTTATACGTCAAACTTGATCCAAGAATAAAACTAAGCTAATGCATATTTTCCTCACGGGATACATGGGTGTGGGTAAGACTACTATAGGTCTTCAATTGTCAAAAATTCTTGGGTTAGATTTTTATGATCTTGATCAGGAAATTAGTAACCATACCGGCAAATCAGTTCCTGAAATCTTCAATGATAAAGGTGAAGATTATTTTAGAGAAATTGAGAAAGATACCCTAATTAAGCTAAATGCTAAAAAGAATACATGTATAGTAGCACTTGGAGGTGGCACCTTGTCTGACACCGAAAGTAAATACCTAGTTCTTCAAAATAGTATATGCATCTACCTGCAGAAACCATGGCTTGAAATTGAAAAAAACCTTTCAAAACTCAAAAATAGACCACTCATTAAGCAAAAATCACCAACAGAATTAAAAGCCATTTTTAACAAAAGAAGACTAATTTATGAGCAATCACAGCTTAAGATGCCCATAAACACTGAGTTTCAGACCCAAAAACTGGCAAATTATTTGAAATTATTAACAAATAGGTAACAGTCCTTGTATCCATGCGGGTCTTCATGTTAACATTGGAGAATAATAATTATTTAAAACAATAACAAAATGAACAAATCAGATTTAATCTCAGCTATGGCTGATTCAGCTGGTATCTCAAAAGCACAAGCTGGTGAGGCACTAAACGCATTTATGAATTCTACTTCTTCTGCTCTTAAAAAAGGAGAGAAACTTATCCTTGTTGGATTCGGAACTTTCTCTGTAAGCAAGAGAGCTGCAAGAACTGGTAGAAACCCAAGAACTGGAAAAGAAATTCAAATCGCTGCTAAGAATGTTGTAAAATTCAAAGCAGGTTCTGGACTTTCTGATAAAGTTAACTAATATTTACTTTGTAAATGTTAAAAGCCTCTGTAGCATCCTACAGAGGCTTTTTTTGCTGTAGCTAAAACTCAAAATATACCTATGTAAATCCTATCTTCGCAATATCAAAAAATCATTCCTTAAATATATTGCTCAAACTTCACCTAACCCTCCAATGTATGAATTTGTTAGGGGTGAAGGAATTTATCTTTATGACAAAGAAGATAAAGCATATATTGACTTGATCAGTGGTATAGCTGTAAATAACATTGGGCATTGTAACCCTGATGTGATAAAAGCTATAAAGGATCAGGTTGACAAATACAGCCACCAAATGGTGTATGGTGAGTATGTTGTTCACCCACAAGTAGAGCTAGCCAAAACTTTAACACAATATTTACCTTCAAATCTTCAATCATTCTACTTTTTAAATAGTGGAAGTGAGGCGATTGAAGGAGCAATGAAACT
>JAKMFK010000212.1 GCA_022425465.1 Bacteroidia bacterium
CTAGGATTGATGAAGCGCAGAATAACATCGATGACCTACAAACTACAAACTCGGAGCTTAGCGTGGGTCTCGAAGAAAATCTACAAAGCACCGAGAAAGAGTTGGCAACTTTACATGATCAACGCCAGAGCCTTATGCTCAGAGGTCAAGATATTTCAACGAGGTCAAAGGAAGTTGTCAAACGTGCCATGTTTTTTGAAGAGAATGAGGTATGTTCCGTATGCGACCAAGCCATCTCAGACTCTCATAAACATGACATTCTCGCACAGGCGAAGTCGGAAGCAAAATCGTTACAATCCCAACGTCGTACGATCGGTGAGGATGGGACCACGGTGGAGGAAAAGATTAGCGAGACCGGATTGTTACTTAAATCGTTACGATCTAAAGTATCTCAACTCAGTGAAAACAGCCGCGAGATCTCTTCACTTCAAAACCAAATTCAAGGTTACCAGCATTCCATAGAGAAAGATGTTGGTGCAGACTTATCAAATGCAAAACAAGATCTTGATACATTAAAGAATGAAAAGAACAACTTATTAGAAAATAAAATAAATCTATCAGAGCAATATAATTACAATAGTGTCATTGGTGAAATGTTGAAAGATACAGGCATTAAAACAAAAATCATTAAGCAGTATTTACCTGCAATTAACAAGCTAGTAAATCAGTATCTGCAAATCTTGGATTTCTTTGTGCACTTTAATCTAGATGAATCATTCCAGGAAACAATTAGATCACGGCATCGTGATACATTTGTTTATGATTCCTTTTCTGAAGGTGAAAAGCAAAGAATTGATTTGGCTCTTCTCTTTACATGGCGACAAATTGCCAAAATGAAAAACTCTGTTGCTACCAACCTTTTAATTCTTGATGAGACATTTGACTCATCATTGGATCATGATGGTGTTGAAAATCTATTAAAAATTCTTTACACTTTGGGTGAAGGTACCAACGTATTTGTTATCTCTCATAAGGGTGAAATTCTTGATGGTAAATTTAAAAGTAAAATTGAATTCAAGAAAGAAAGAAATTTTAGCAAAATGTGCTAAAATGGTTTACATTAACCTTAAAATATGTTATAATATAAAAAACAATCCACGGAGTATATTATGGAAATCTCAGAAAATACTATGAGTATCCTGAAAAACTTTTCAGAGATCAACTCAAATATATTGTTCAAGGAAGGTAATGCCATCCGAACAATGTCAGAAGCTCGTAATGTTTTGGCAACGGCTCATGTTGACCAGGACTTTCCACAACAGTTTGGTATCTATGACCTAAAGGAATTTATTGGTGTTCTTTCATTGGTTGACAAACCAAATCTACAATTTACAGATGAGTCTGTCACCATTGGTGATACATCCGGTAGATCAAAGATCCGCTATTTCTTCTCACCAGAAGAAACATTGACAACACCTCAAAAAGATATTAATATGCCAGAGTGCGAGGTTAGGTTTACACTTGATGGTGAAACCTTAAATAAACTCAAAGGTGCTGCATCCACTCTTGGTCATGAAGAAGTATCAATCACACCCGGCGAAGGTGTATTGACATTGAGTGTTCTAGATAAGGACAATTCTACATCAAATACATATTCAATTGATGTACCATATGACACGAAACCAGATTCAAGTTTCAACCTTGTCATTAATATCTCAAACCTCAGATTAATTCCGGGAAATTATGAGGTATCAATTTCGTCAAAACTAATCAGTGAGTTCAAAAATAAAGATGTTAACGTGACATATTGGATTGCACTGGAAAAATCATCTACACTTGGAGTATAAAGACATGTCGAATGAAAATACAGATCAGCTTATGAAGCTAGGAAACCAGGTTGGGCGCTCAACTGTAGCAGTTGTTGATGCAGTAACCCAACGTGGTGGTTTTAAAGGTGAAGAATTATCAACCATCGGTCAGCTACGTGACCAGGCCATCCAAATTATTTCTCTGGTAGAACAGATGCAACAGGATGCGGCAATGGAGGATGATGAGGAATAAGATGTTTACATAAGTGCTTATTTGTGATATAATTTTATTTTTGTTATGGAGTACATGTAAATGTCTAATGAATTTCTCTGGGTTGAAAAATATCGCCCTCTTAAAATTGCTGATACTGTCCTACCGGATACGTTAAAGCAAACATTTCAAAAAATTGTAGATGGCGGTGAGGTACCAAATATGCTATTCACCGGCACTGCAGGACTCGGTAAGACCACAGTGGCTCGAGCAATATGCAATGAGCTTGATCTTGACTATATCGTAATCAATGGGTCCGAAAATGGCAACATTGATACACTCCGTGGTAAGATCAAGCAATTTGCATCAACTGTCTCTCTTCAAGGTGGAACCAAGGTTGTGATTCTTGACGAGGCAGACTACCTGAACCCACAGTCAACACAACCGGCTCTTCGCGCTTTTATTGAAGAGTTTTCCAACAACTGTCGGTTCATCCTCACTTGTAACTTTAAGAACAGAATCATTGAACCACTTCATTCTCGGTGTGGTGTGTATGAATTTGGTTTTGCATCCAAGGCTCAAGCTACTGCATGTGCAGGCCTGTTTATGAAACGCGCTGAAGATATTTTGAACACGGAAAATGTTACATATGATAAGAGCACACTTGCTAATCTTATTATGAAACATATGCCTGATTGGCGGAGGGTATTAAATGAATTACAAAGGTATGGCATTGCTACTGGCCACATTGATGGCAATATACTTAGCAATTTGGCAGATTCAAACTATGACGACCTATTTTATTATCTAAAACAAAAAGATTTTAAAAAAATGCGAAAGTGGACTGCTGACAATATAGATACAGATGCAAGTGCAATTTTTAGAGCCATATATGATAGAATGGCAGATAAGGTTACACCGCAATCAATACCACAAATCGTATTGATTCTTGCTGATTATCAATATAAGAACGCATTCGTTGCCGATCACGAGCTGAATGTTGTTGCTTGTCTTACGGAGGTTATGGCAAATGTCGAATTTGTTTAGGTTATACACTCAGAACAATTGTCCCTATTGTGTTATCATGCAAAAGAAACTGGACAGTTGGGGAGTCAAATACGAAACCCTTAATGTGAGTTATGATACCGATGCAAAACTTTTCTTAAAAGAAAATAATCATAGAACAGTGCCGCAGCTGTATTGGGATAACATTCACTTAAACAAAGTAGACACTCAAGATTTTACTCGAAGCATTATGTTTAAAGAACTACAGTTGCATCATGATGGTAGTGATAGTGGAGTGGAAAATTTTGCGTAGGGCATGGAGATTATGGGCAAGACATCTTGGTCAAAAAGTTGGTGAAACAGATGCTGATGCAAACATCGTAGCCGGTATCAGAACTTTTTGGTGGTTATTACATGTAATTGCCTGCTTTATGATTATTATACACAATGGTGCAAAACTTGGATGGTGGCTATGAATCCCTTTGAATATTTAAATGCAATTAATAATACAAAAAAAGATATAATGGTTGATGATATTGCCGAAAAGGGTTACAACTCTTTTATGGTAAATCGTGGCTTATCCTATTTCAATGATACAGTTCTTATGGCTAACGAAATGAATGTTAACCATACCATAGATAATCGGCTTCAATTTGACTTTCTTATAAATATAGTCAGGAAGAAAAAACGGTTTTCAAAATGGATAAAACCTGAAACCGTGAGTGACGTGGAAGTAGTCAAGGAATATTATGGTTATAGTAATGAAAAAGCCAAATCAGCCTTGTCCCTTCTCACATCTAATCAAATTGATGAATTAAAGAAGAAGGTTTACAAAGGTGGAAGAAAATAATATTGTTGAATGGGCACCAAGTTCTATGCTTGAGATTACCCTCAATGAACCAGATGATTTTTTAAAGGTTCGTGAGACATTAACTCGTATTGGTGTTGCATCCCGTAAAGATAAAAAATTATATCAATCATGCCATATTTTGCACAAACAAGGTAGATACTTTATAGTGCATTTTAAAGAGCTATTTTTGTTAGACGGAAAGAAATCTAATCTCGAAGAGAATGATCTCGCACGGCGTAACACTATAGCTCAACTTATGAGTGATTGGGGGCTTATAACAATTGACGGTCAAAGCATTGAGCCGTTGGCACCAATGAGACAAATAAAAATCATTCCATTTAAGGAAAAACAGGAATGGGAACTTTGTCCTAAGTATAACATTGGAAATAAATGAATATAAAAGATATACCTTTTATTGAGCTTAATATCAATATAGACTATGATAAACTTTTAAGTGAATATAAGGCATTAGAAAAAAAGTATTCATTTGAAAATTATAAAACCAAATACTGGCCAGTTAGAAAAAAATATGCCAACGCCTGGTCAGGTATTTGTTTGGTAAGTTCATCCGGCAAACTGTATTCAGATATGTATGAAGGTAATCCTACAGCCGCAGAGAAAACCGAATTAAAATCAATTTGCCCTTATTACTATGAACTTATATCTAAATTGGGTGGTGATGGATTCAGGGCAAGGATTATGCGCATTGCTCCTAATGAATCATTGGTATGGCACAGTCATGTATTAGAACATGGTCAACCTGAATGGCAACTCACGTGTCAGATACCAATCATAATGCCGGATAGTTTTGAATACTGTGTTGTGCACAGAAATGAATTTAGATGGTGGAAAAGATTTTATAAACCTGGATGGTTTAAAAATATATGGAGAAAAAGATTAGAGGCTGGTAAAGCATATATCTTTAATTCATACCACTATCATAATGTCTATAATTATACAAATGATTATAGAGTTACACTGATGTTGTATTTAGATCTTAGAGATCAAAAAGTTCGTAATTTGATTGAAGGAAGTTTATAATGGACTATTTACATGGTAATGTAAGAAAAGGAATTCAGCTGTCAAGGAAACTAGGATTTCCCACAATAAATGTTGACAACGATATGTGGGGTAAAGATGAATATGGTGCCTATATTGTAAATCATATTCAATATGGTGATGGAATTGCTTTTGTTATGCCATCCCTAGCTGAGATACATTTTTTCAATAACATATTTTTTAATGATAATACGATTAATGTTAAAATCATTCGTAAAATTAATCCGCCATCAACTGGTGTTTTACATCATTTTTATAAAGGATTAGAGAATATATAAATCTAGAAAATAGTTATTATATATACTATTAGGAACGCCGAATAATCGGGTTCCATTATTAACCTTGCAAGTCATTGGAGGTACATATGACTAACACACAATCTCTCGTGTATCCGCGAAGCGGATTTATCGGTTTCGACCACATCTTTGATCA
>JAKMFK010000243.1 GCA_022425465.1 Bacteroidia bacterium
ATTTAGCATTAAAACCTGAAGAAGGGTATAAAGTCGATTTTAGACTAGCCTATTCGCATAAAGCCTTAAACCTACAACTGAATCCTCATTTCGGTTTTTTCCAAAACTGGATACAATGGAGTGGATACCCCGAAATTTCTCCTAAAAACATTCATCGTGTTAACATCAGTGGAGCAGTTTTAAATGCTTCGTATGCCTATCCAGTTAATGAATGTCAACTTGTTATTCGTTTAAATACACACTTCGTCAACTCGACTTATCAATTTGATGACAAAAATGATCCTAGACACCATAAGCAACTCTTATTTACCCCAAGTTATACAAGTAATTTGACGTTGAGTCTTGTTAATGGACAATGGGGTATTTATGGAAACCTACAATATATAGGAAAGAATTATGTGACTAGTGATAATTCTTCTTTTATCGATCAATATTATTTGATGGATTTAGGTGGATACTGCAGTCGTTCAAAAATTAGACTAGGTTGTTCGATAACCAACATTATGAATACACCATACTATACTCAGCCAAGAACCCCTTTGCCGGGAAGAGTCATAAAACTAACACTAAACTATATTTTAAAAACATAATTATGAAAAGAAAAATCACTCAAATCTTCAGTCTATTTCTGTTTCTAACTAGCTATGGACAATTCACTCATACGCGTGTCTATTCAACGTTTGACAACATACCATTAACCAAGTCAGATACTTTTGACAATGGAGCTGAATTAAATGGAGGCTTCGTTCATTACGGGAGAAATTGGACAAACTCATACAATCCGGATTGGGGAAGTTGGTCGGGATGGGCATTGAGTAATATGACTGATACGTTGACGCCCGGGTACACCAATCAATACAGTGCTATTCCAGGTCATGGGGTAAGTTATACGGATAATTATATGGTGAGCTATGGAAATACATACATTAAACTGGATTCGGCTATCGCTGTATCAGGGGCTTATTTTACAAATAGTACCTATGTTTATTTAGATATGAAAAATGGTAGCAGTTTTACAAAGAAATTTGGGGGAGATGATGGAAATGATCCAGATTATTTTCTCGTAAAATTTTATTCTTATCTCGCAGAAAACTTGGTAGATTCTTGTGAGTTATATCTTGCAGATTTTAGGTTTGATGAAAATAGTGAGGATTATATTTTGGATGATTGGACTTATATTGATTTCAATAATGACACCGAGACTGATATTAAAATAGACAGTATAGCTATCAAATATGAAAGTTCGGATACAGGGCAATTTGGTATCAATACTCCAGTTTATCTATGTATGGATGATTTTAATGCTATCAGTTCTGCTGAAGTAATGCCTGAAAACATTGTATTTGATGAAGATACGTTTTACAATGGCAGTGATGGTGCAGGTGGCTTTATGATTAGTCATTTGTTTTTTCCTAACAGTTTTAACCCATCTTGGGGGAGTTGGTCAGGATGGAGTGTTAGTTCGATGTACGATACGGTTACAGCTGGATATACCAATCAGTATTCCTCAGTTAGAAGCCCCATGTCAAGCATTCCTGAATCGGATTGGCAATTCGAAATGATTCATCTTGTGAGTAATGGTCAAACAAACTCTATACGATCTCCGTATTTTAACGATGGTGATGAAGGAATTTTTGGACTTGTTCGATTGCCGGCTCCCGTTCGATTTTATATTACTAACGCTACTTATGCTGCTTTAGATATGATGGTGGGGAGTAGTTTTAGCAAGAAATTTGGTGGTGATAGTGGTGATGATCCAGATTATTTTAGGTTGCTTGTAAAAAGTATTTCGTCTACGAATCAGGTGATTCATACGGACACCATTTATTTGGCTGATTTTCGTTTTGAGGACAATTCACAAGATTACATTTTAAAAGATTGGCAAATGGCTGATATTGTACCATGTGATCGCGTAGATTTTCAGCTGCAATCTTCGGATGTCGGACAATTTGGAATGAATACACCTGCATACTTTTGTTTATCAATGGCACAAGATTTAACGAATTTGGTTAGTGAACAATCATTAGCAAGTATAAGTGTCTATCCAAACCCTACGAATAACATTTTAAATATTCAATCAGATGCGTCTATTGAGCATGTTGAAATGATTACCATGGATGGTAGAGTATTAGCAAATTTTGACCAAGAAATAGTTTCCAATAATTATACGGTAGATATTTCTAGTTTTGTGCCAGGTATTTACTTTGCAAGAGTATATACGAGTAACGGAAAAGTGGTTTCAAAATTCATCAAACAATGAGATTAGGGGCTTTACTAGTCATATTCATTCAAATATTTACTTACGCTCAATTTGACGGGCCAGGTGGGGAGGTGGGAAGTAAATCTATCTCTAAAGATAATTCATCGATTATTGGTTGGGCTTCATCAGCTCAGTTAGTTCGTGGACCTATTCAAATAAATGACACAGCATTAGGTTTAGCTTCGGTAGGAACAGAAGCTAGTGCCACGGGTGCTTTTGATAGAAACGTGGTCAGTCTGGGCGATGGCGGTTCTATTACCCTTTCTTTTGATCAACCAATTATTAATCGAGAGGGCTATGATTTTGCTACTTTTGAGAATGGTTTTCAAGTTGGTTTCTCTTACTATATAGAACTAGCTCATGTGGAAGTGAGCAAGGATGGAAAAGAGTTTAGACGTTTTTCAAGCGAAAGTTTGACGGATACCATTTATCAAACCAATAACTTTAGCTATACCGATCCGTATCAACTGCACAATTTTGCTGGAAAACATCAAGCTCCCTATGGTACGTTGTTTGATATCGGTGAATTGGGTTTTGATACGATTAATTATATTCGTCTTATTGATGTTGTGGGTAGCGTAAACAATAGTTTTGGTACACGAGACAGTAAAGGAAGAATAATCAATGATCCTTTCCCTTCTCCTTATGAAAGTTGTGGTTTTGATCTGGATGCGGTCGCTATTGTCAATGGTGAATTACTTAATACTCAACGATTTACTTTGCAGGGCATAAACGTTTACCCAACCCTAGTGGGTCAAAATGAACCCATTTATGTAGATGCTCCCACATTTTCAAAACGAACAGTATTGGACATGCTAGGAAGAGAGGTTGACTTCTCGAACAATAATCACTTGGTCACGATTCCAAATAGTGGTACTTATTTTTTACAAGTAATTCATCAAGGAAAATCATATACTAAAAAGGTTTGCGTAAAGTAGTTATCATAGCATTTGCTTTTCTGGTGTTATTGGGTTGTAACGATGACGACCCAAAACCATCTATTTCCCTTCTTCAGTCAGATATTTTGATTGCAAATCAGGGCAATTTTGGTTGGGGAGAGGGAACATTATCTACATACAACCCGAACACAAAAACCGTTCAAAATAACGTGTTTAAAACCATCAATAATAAGAGTTTAGGCAATGTATTTCAATCCATTACCAAAATTAATGGGCTGTATTATTTTGTGATAAACAACTCTAGGAAGATTATCATTACCGATTCTACTTATTCTCTAATTGGTGAGATTAATGAGCTTATTTCTCCACGTTATATATACCCAGTAACTCAGACAAAAGCATATGTTACTGATTTGTATGCTGAGACCATTTCAGTAGTTGATTTAACGATCAATGAGGTTACAAAAGCTATACCTGTTAATGGTTGGTCCGAAAAAGGAGTTAGAAAAGACTCTATCTTTTGGTTTACAGCGTCAGAATCGAATAAAATTTATGGTATAGATATTCGTACGGATGATATCGTAGATAGTTTGGATGTGGGCAATTCTCCCGAATCAATCATTCTAGATAACAGTAATCGACTATGGGTGTTGTGCAGAGGTGATGAAGACATGAAGCCGATTTTAATGCGATTTGATTCAGCCAATGAGTCTGTTGAATATCAAATGGAGCTAGACAAAACACCAACAAGTTTAGCCTTTGATTCATTAAACGATGTTATTTATTATATCAGTGGAGGAGTTTGGTCATTGAAAACAAATGATACGATTCCCAATTTGGTGCGGGAAGGTCAAAATAACACATTTTATTGTGTAGACGTTGACCCCAAAAATGGCGATTTATTCGTGTCTGATGCAGTGGATTTTGTGAGTAATAGCTTTATTTTTCGATTTGATAAACAGGGCAATTTAATCGATCAGTTTTATGCTGGAATTATCTCCGGAGATTTCTTTTTTCAGTAGGATATTGGTTAGTCGATTATCTTCGCAACTTTGATTGGATTCAAGAACATATATGCACTAGCTAGGCCTTACACATCTCGGTTGGTTCAATTTTTTA
>JAKMFK010000282.1 GCA_022425465.1 Bacteroidia bacterium
GGAATGTTAACACCTTTAGGCAGTTTAGAGGAATTGGGTAGTCACAAAGGATATGCACTTGGAAGTCTTGTAGATATCATGTCTGGAGTTTTGTCGGGAGCTAATTTTGGGAAATGGGTGCCTCCATTTGTAAGCTATTTACCTCTTTTGCCTAATCTGCCAGGAAAGGGTTTAGGTCATTTTGTTGGAGCAATGGAAGTCGACGGTTTTCGGTCTGTAGATGAATTTAAAATAAGTATGGATCTCTGGATTAATTCTTTTAAAAATGCTGAAAGGGTAGATGAAAAAAGTCCGGTTTATGTTCCTGGAGAAATTGAATTTAATACCGAAGAAAAACGCTTAAAAACAGGTATACCTCTAAATGACAAGGTTCTTGAAGATCTTCAAAAATTAGGCAAGAAATTTTCGATTAAAATCTAGATTTTCTGAACACCTCAAGGCAATGTTTAATTTAAATTATTTTTTTGTGGGTGTATTAAACCTAAATCGTTAAACCCCTGAAGATGCCCAAAAATAATTAAATTCGCATTTAAATAAATATTGAAAATTATGAAAAATTTATCCGTAATACTTTTAACATTAATTGCTTTATCAGCTTGTAATAGTAACTCAAATCAGGCTCAAAATGACACCAAGGATGATAGTTTAGTTAACGATTCTAATCGTTTTGCTGATCTAAGAATTTTGACCTATGATGCATCAGGAATTAATGACTTATCAGTTAAACAAAAAGAGTTGGTTTATTATCTGTCACAGGCTGCATTAAGTGGTAGAGAAATTACATATGCTCAAAATTACAAGCATAATATTCAGATTAAGCGAGTTTTAGAGGCAATTTATGATACTTACAATGGAGATAGAAGTAAAGAAGATTGGGGAAATTATGAGGTATATTTAAAACGATTTTGGTTTTCAAATGGAATTCACCATCACTATGCAGAGAAGAAGTTCTTGCCAGCATTCAATAAAGAATATTTTACAAGTTTAGTTCAAGGAAGTACATTTAGTGAATCAATTACCTTAGAAGGGGAAACCATTGACCAAATGATTACGAAGCTAATGCCAGCAATTTTTGATCCTTCTGTTGATGCCAAAAAAGTAGTTAAAGATAAAGGCGTAGATAAGGTTGCTTTGAGTGCCAATAATTATTATGGTGATGGGGTTACTGAGGCTGAGGCTGTTGCTCATTATGGGGCTATGGGTAAACTTGGTGAAGAAACACCAATTGAGTATGGATTAAATTCTAGATTAGTCAAACAAGATGGTGAACTAGTTGATTTAGTTTGTAAATCAGGAGGACTATATGGAGGAGCTATTGATCGAATTATTTTTTGGTTGCAAAAAGCAAAAGAAGTAGCTGAGAATGATGCTCAAGCAAATCATATTGTAATGCTCATAGATTATTTCAAAACAGGAAATCTTGAACAATGGGATGCCACTAATATCAATTGGCTTAAAAGTACTGAAGGTGATATCGATTTTATATTAGGTTTTATCGAGGTATATGGTGATGCAATTGGATACAAAGGAGCGTATGAAGCTGTTATTCAAATGAATGATAAAGAAGCATCAAGAAGAATGGCTGTTTTGAGTGAA
Organism: Bacteroidia bacterium; assembly: GCA_022425465.1. Taxonomy (GTDB): domain Bacteria; phylum Bacteroidota; class Bacteroidia; order NS11-12g; family UBA9320; genus UBA9320. The sequence goes on from JAKMFK010000282.1 coordinate 1,597, forward strand.
AATGCTCAATATTTTGAGGATAATAGCTCAATTATGGATGATCATAAAAAGGCAAATGTAGTTGGGGTGAGTTACCGTGTTATCAATGCTGCTATGGAGGCAGGAGATGCGGCTCCTGCAACTCCAATTGGGATTAATCTTCCAAATAGTAATTGGATTAGAAGTACTCATGGTAGTAAGTCAATTAGCCTAGGAAATATTGTTGAGGCATATAATTCAGCTGGAGGGAGCAGTTCGTTAAATGAATTTTATTATGATGAAAATGTCAGAGCACGGATTAAAGAACATGGTAAATTAAGTAGTAAAATGCATACTGCAATGCATGAAGTTATTGGTCATGCATCCGGTAAAATTAATGAAGGTGTGGGTACACCCAAAGAAACACTTAAAAATTACAGTAATACATTAGAGGAAGCTCGTGCAGATTTGGTTGCTCTTTATTACATATATGATCAAAAGCTAATTGACTTGGGATTGATGCCTAGTTTGGATGTTGGAAAGGCTGAATATGATAGTTATATAGCCAATGGAATGATGCTTCAATTGAGAAGATTGGAAGAAGGGGAAAACATAGAAGAGGATCACATGAGAAATCGTCAATTAAATGCTTCTTGGGCTTATGAAAGAGGGTTGAAAGATAATGTTGTTGAGAAGAAGATTATTAATAATAAAACCTATTTTGTTGTCAATGATTATGCTAAACTACGTGTAATATTTGGAGAGCTTTTAAGAGAAATTCAACGTATTAAATCAGAAGGTGATTATGACGCCGCAGAAGCATTAGTCGAGGGGTATGGAGTGAAAGTAGATCCTGAAATACATCAAGAGGTGAAAGCTAGATACGAGAGTTTGAATTTAGCACCCTACAGTGGTTTTGTTCAACCAAAGTTAGTCCCTGAATTTGATGACGAGGGTAATTTTATTGATCTTCATGTACATCAAGAGGGTTATGTAGAGCAAATGCTTCGATTTGGTAAGGAATATGCTTTTGTTAATCCAGGAGAATAATCTATATATAATAAATTCAATGGAAAATAAGCTCATAAAATTGGTCATTCTGTTTCTGTTTGTGGCTATTTTTATTGGCTCAGCAGTTTGGATGTACCAGAAATATGTGATACCCTATAGTCCATATCACACTGAGCTTAAACTAAGAGGTTCTCGATGATGGATGTGCCTCCAACTTCTTGGAAACCACTTTTATCTGATGAGGTCCTGAAGCCCTATTATTTAAAAATACAACAGTTTTTA
>JAKMFK010000292.1 GCA_022425465.1 Bacteroidia bacterium
CTCACCATACAAACACAATACCTTACCTAAATCATGCAACAGTCCGGTCAAAACAAACCAATCAGGATGTCCGTCTTGACGAATTGCCTCTGCAGTTTGAAGCAGGTGTTGTAATTGGTCTAACTCAATGTCTGGGTCACTGTCATCAACCAAGGTATTCAGGTAATCCAATGCATCCCAAACAGACATTCTTCGCTTGTTAAGACTTAGAAATTCCTCTTGCTTTGAAACTACAAAATCATAGGTCTGATGTTGATGATTGATTTTATAAAAATTCCGTACCAATTCATCTCTAGGGGAGTCGCTATAGTTTCTGTAGTCTTCTTTTTGCTTTTGATGAGGTTCGGGATAACGCTTTTTTAAATCATCTTCCCAATCATCTAAACTTTCTAAAGGTGTGTTTTGATCCATCAGTTAAGTTCTTAAAATCCAATAAATATAATGATTTGTTTCAATACCAATATACGATGTTTGATCAGGGTATTATAAAATTATTATTTGACAGACCAGTGTTCTATATATTATTCGGTATTTTTAAAAAAACAAAAAATGAATCGAACATCATTTCTTAAAACAAGTGCACTTGGAACTTTTGCCTTAGGAGGTATCCCTTCTTTAAATCTTTTTTCTTCAGTACCTTTTCAAAACCTTAAAATCTCTATTACACCTTGGTCACTGATGAGAACTGGTTTCGGAGGTAATGACCCCCAGGGAATTGGTGTCTTTGATTATCCTGTTGTAGCCAAAAGTTTAGGATTTGACTATATCGATCATGAGATGTTTCATTTTCCAAAAAAATTAAATGAAGGAGATATCGAAAAAATGGTTTCGAACTGTCAAAAGGCAGATGTTAAAAGTGCCGTTCTGCTTACAGGGGGTGTAGGCGACATTGGAGATGCCGATATTAAAAAAAGAAAAAAGGCGTTAGCGACCTATAAATACTGGGTCGATATCGCACAAAAACTGGGTTGTAAAGCCATGCGTAATGTCTGCGGTGAATTCATTACCATTCCCCATAAAGAAAAGCTAACCTACGCTATTGAGGGCGTCAAAGAACTTGGAGATTATGCTGGAAACAAAGGATTGGATTTGCTCATTGAAAACCACAACGGATATTCCTCCGACCCTGAATGGATGATTGATCTAATGGAAAATGTAAATCTTAAAAATGTGGGGGTTCTTGGAGACTTTACCAACTGGACACTTGAGCGTAATCCAAATACTTTTTATCCAGATCCTTATAAAGGGATCGAACTACTCAGCCCCTACATAAGAGCTGTAAGTGCAAAATCAGAAACATTTTCAAGTAGTGGTGAGGAAACGACTACAGACTATAAAAAAATGTTTAAAATCCTTCAAAAAGCACCTCACTTAGAATTTACTGGAGTGGAATTTTCAGGAAATACCATTACGAGAAATAAAGGTGTTCAGCTGACCAAAGTACTCATTGAAAAGGTGATTAATGAACTAAAATAGGAGGACTTGCACACATTATATATTTTAAATAATAAACTATCAAATTTATCCTATTATGAAATCAACAATATTAAGCTGTCTTGGGGGCTCATTAATTACACTACTATCAATTTATCCAAATTCACTTCAGTCTCAAGAAAATAAGCACTATAATTTCATTGTTATTCTTGCTGACGATTTGGGCTATGGTGACCTCAGTAGTTTTGGAAATCCTTCCATTTTAACGCCTGTACTTGATCGTATGGCCATGGAAGGTCAAAAGTGGACTAACTTTTACGTTGGTGCACCAGTTTGCACACCCAGTAGAGCAGCCTTACTCACGGGTAGACTTCCTGTGCGAAATGGAATGATGAGTGATAAAGCTCGTGTGTTTTTTCCAGACTCTAAAAATGGGATTCCGGCTAAAGAAATTACCATAGCGGAACAACTTAAAAAAGCGAATTATACCACCCATATGGCTGGTAAATGGCATTTAGGACATCGAGAGCAATACCTACCCACCAATCATGGCTTTGATTATTATTATGGTATCCCCTACTCCAACGATATGGATATCACTCGAAAACTTA
>JAKMFK010000020.1 GCA_022425465.1 Bacteroidia bacterium
TATAAACGATAATCATACAAGGCATTTAAACCTTTATCTGCAAATACAAAAAGCCCCTCCAATAAAATAATCGGTGCGGGTTGATACGTAATCTGTTTCGGAAATACATCTGGATTATTGAAGGTATATTCGATAATTTGAACTGGTTTTCCTTTGAGTAGTTTTCTAATGTCTTTTTTAATCCGTTTAAAATCAATACCAGTAGGATGATCGAAATTGACTACACCATTTTCGTCTCTCAATTGTTCTGACAACCCTTTGTAATAGTGATCTTGCGAAATAACACAAACTTGATTATCCCCAAATTCTTTGCTAATCTGACGAATAAAAGTAGTCTTCCCGGAGGCACTGCCACCTGCTAAACCAACTAAAAACGAAGTGTTTTTTCCCACGACACGAAAGTAAATAATGTCAAAGTATGTTGAATCATATTTATCTTGTTTTTTGTTACCAATGTGGTCATTCCCCTAAAAACAGATGAAATGATCGAAAAATCCGATAAAACTATGGAAACTATTTGCGTATTATAAGTTTCCAAATTTAATTTGCGTCTAACTTTTGGACGAATCTTACAAAATATTAGAGGAAGCAAAACAACTTTTTATGCGTATTGGCATCAAAAGTGTTAGTATGGATGATATTGCTCAGATACTTCGTATTAGTAAAAAAACGATTTATAAATGTTTTAAAGACAAACAAGACCTAGTAAATCGAGTCATTGAGGAGAAAATAAATTTTGAAAAATCAACTTTAAAAAACTATGCTAATAGTGATAAAAATGCCATTCAACGCATGATTGATTTCAGCCGATATATCAGTCAGTCAAAGAAAAACCTCAATCCTACAATGATTTATGACATGCAAAAATTTTATCCTGATCAATGGGCAAAAATGGAAGAATTTAGGACGGATTATTTTAAAGAAACGATAAAAAACAACTTAAACAATGGAATCAAATCAGGGTTATTTCGCTCTGATATAAATGCAGATATTATAGCTCTCATGTACATCACTCTGGTAAGTGGTATGGTTAAACAATTTACATCTGCAGAGAATAATTATCAATTTCAGACTATTCACTTTCAAATGGTAAGCTATCACCTGTATGGAATATGCACAGAAAAAGGAAGGACATACCTAAAACAACACATTAACGAAATAACAAACCAGTAATGAAATATCTATTTTCTCTATTTATTCTAGTTATCAGCTTAATCGGGTTTTCACAAACACCTGAAGTGCTGTCATTATCGCTCGACAATGCTATTACTTTAGCAAAGAAGAAAAATACACAACTATTGAATGCTAGTTTAGATGTTGAGCACGCAAAAACTCAAGTGAATGAGGTATTATCCAAAGGATTACCACAGATTAATGGAAATGCTGATTTCAATCATACTTTTGAGGTACCAATTCAAATTATCCCTGGTGATTTTGTAGGTCAACCAGGAACAAACCTCGCTGTTCAATTTGGCGTCCCTTTTAATGCTAATGCAAGTATTGGAGTGAGTCAATTACTGTTTGATGGAACTTTTTTTCTTGGCGTAAAAGCATCGTCTGAGTTTGTAAAAATTAGTGAATTAAGTAAATCAGCTACTGAAATTGAGGTGAAAGAAGCGGTTTTTAAAGCTTATTTCATGGCATTAATTGCCAATCAAAACTTAGAACAACTAAAAACTAGTTATAAAAATATGGTTCAGCTTCAATCCGAAACTGAAGCGATGTACAAGGCAGGTTTTGCAGAAAAATTGGATGTTGATCGAATCATTCTTGCTGTATCTAATTTGGATGTCACCTTGACTCAGGTGTCCAATCAAACCAGGCTTACACAACAACTTTTATTGAATACCATTGGAATGGACATCAATCAAAAAATAGAACTGACTACTCCACTACCTTCAAATATTGAGAATGATATATCATCTTCAAACTTTGATCCTGACAACCGAATAGAAATTAAATTGCTGAATCAACAACAATTATTGAATGAACTTGATCTCAAACGATACAAAGTAGGATATATGCCTAACTTGTATGGTAACTTTTCGTATGGTTCAAGTACGTTTGCTGTGGAGGATCAGTTTTCTGATTTGGGAAATGACTGGTATGGTAACGGTAGATATGGAATCGCACTACAATTACCCCTATTTGATGGCTTTTACAAAAAGGCAAAAATTGATCAAGTCAAAATTAAGATTAAGCAAACTGAAAACTCTAAAAACCAAACACTTCGAGGGATTAACTTGGAATTAAATCAGGCTATAAATACCTATGATGAAGCGAAAAAAACACTTCAGCTTCAAGAACAAAACAAACAACTAGCAGAAGCTATCTATAACACCACTTCAACAAAATTCAAAGAGGGAGTTGGAAGTAGTTTTGAGGCAGTATCTGCGGATAATGAATTCACTCAAGCTAAAATAAATTATTTAAACGCACTATACGAATTTAACGTAGCTCATATTAACCTGAAAAAAGCATACGGAATATTATAATCTACTCAGAAATTAAATATCAATCTATAAAATACGAAATCACATCTACATGAAAAATATATCAATCCTACTAATCATTCTTTTAGTTGCAGCATGTGGCAAAAAAGATTTGACTAAAATTCAGCAGAAACAAGAACAACTAACTCAGAAAGAGAAAGACTTAGTTTCACTCAAAAAGGAAATATTAGATCTTAGACGAGAAATTCAGTCATTGGATACAAATGCCAGAGATAATGCCATTGCCGTTATGGCTATGGAGGTAAAAAAAGATGTTTTCAAAAATCCATTTGAAGTTCAGGGTATTGTAAAATCGGATCGAAATGTACTTATTTCGCCTGAAGTACCAGCAAAAATTGTTAGCCTATATGTCAGGGAAGGTCAGAAAGTTTCTAAAGGTGAAATAATCGCAACATTAGATGGAAGTACAGCCAATGCTCAAATTAATGAGTTAGAGGGAAGTTTAGAACTTGCAAAAATCAATTTCGAAAAACAACAACGTTTGTGGAATAAAAATATAGGAAGCGAAATGCAATATCTACAAGCAAAAAATCAATACGAGCAATTACAAAATGCAATTCAAACTGCACAAACACAGCTTGGTAAATATTCTCTTCGTTCACCAATTAGTGGAACTGTAGATGAAATTATGGCCAATGAAGGTGAGTTCGTTGGAAGTATGACTGGCGGACCTGTAGCTCGTATCGTAAACTTAAGCGACATTAAAATCGTGGCATCTGCCTCAGAAGCTTATTTGGGTAAATTAAACGTAGGGCAAGAAGTGAGCATTTCATTCCCTTCTATTGAATTAAACACCACTGAAGAAGTATCTGCTGTAAGTAATGTGATTAATGCCAACAACAGAACTTTTTCATTCTATGTAAAACCAACCAAACACATTAAAATGATGAAGCCCAACCTATTAGCAATGATAACTGCTCACGATTATGAAGCAAATGATGCTATAAGCGTTCCTACAAAATTGATTCGTATAGCAAATGGGCAACACTTTATCTATACCATAAAAACTAATGGCAATAAGAAAACTGTTCAAAAAAGTATCATTGAAATTGACAAGCAATTCCCCAACGAAACAATCATTAAATCTGGACTTGTACCAGGTGATACGGTGATTACTGAGGGTGTAAACTCCGTAATTGTTGGTGATGAAGTAAAAATTATTACTGAATAATTTAAATCGAAATAATGTCAAAGAAAATCAACGAAATAATAAAAGAATTTAGGCTTTCATCTTGGGCTGTTAATAATAAAATATCCGTTTATGTTATTATCGGCATCATCACTTTCATAGGAATAAACAGCTATGATTCTATGCCAAAAGAGAGTTTTCCTGAGGTAAAACAACCCATTGTTTACATCAATACTGCTTATCCGGGCAATTCACCTGTTGATATGGAAAACTTAGTATCTAGACCAATCGAAAAAGAGATAAATACAATCTCTGGACTTAAAAAATTAACCAGCACCAATATTCAAGATTTCTCAATTATTGTAGCAGAATTTGAGCTAAGCGTTAAGGGAGAAAAAGCCGTATTAGAAGTCAAAGATGCCATTGATCGTGCAAAAATTGATTTACCCAATGATTTACCTGCAGATCCAAGTGTCATGGAAATGGATTTCTCTGAATTTCCAGTAATGAATGTAAATGTATCAGGTGACTACCCCCAAAATAAATTAAAAGAATATGCAGAACATCTTCAAGATGAAATAGAAAACTTATCTGCTATTTCTTCAGTTGACATCACTGGACTATCAGAAGAAGAAGTAGAAGTATCCATTGATCGTGTTAAAATGGAGGCCTTGGAAATTTCTTTATATGATGTAGAAAGTGCTATCATCAATGAAAATGTAACCATGTCGGGTGGTGATATAAAAAGTATAGAGGGATCTAATATTACTCGAAGAAATATCCGAATTGATGGGGAGTTCAAAGATTGGAGAGATCTTGATAACATCATCATCAAGAACGAATTTCAGAATATTGTCTATCTAAGAGACATCGGTTCTGTAAGCTTTGGTCAAAAAGAGGCTACGAGTTACGCTAGACTAAATGGGAATCCGGTAGTTACACTTGATATCAAGAAAAAAAGCGGTGGCAATTTAATTGAAGCAGCAGCAAGTATTCAAGACATCGTTAAAAAAGCTAAAGCTGGAATTTTCCCAAAAGATTTAGATGTGGTTATTACAAATGACCAGAGTAAAATGACCAAAAACATGATTACCAATTTGGAGAACAGCATTATCATGGGTGTCCTCTTGGTAGTAGGTGTACTTGTCTTTTTCTTGGGAGTAAGAAACTCACTATTTGTCGGAATAGCTATTCCATTGAGTATGCTCATGGGAATTGCAATCCTAAATTTTAGTGGAACCACCCTTAATATGATGGTTCTTTTTTCATTGATTCTAGCACTTGGGATGTTGGTCGACAATGGAATTGTGATTGTTGAAAACGTTTATCGATTATACTCGGAAAAAGGGAAAACTAAAGATCAAGCTTCTAAAGAAGGAACAGGTGAGGTTGCTACTGCGATCATTGCTTCAACAGCTACAACGGTCGCAGCTTTTATTCCTCTGATGTTTTGGCCAAGTTTGATGGGTGAGTTTTTCAAATACCTACCTATCACATTGATTATTGTTCTCTCTTCCTCACTATTTGTTGCTCTTGTTGTAAACCCTGTTCTTACGTCTGATCTTATTAAGATTGGTAATTCTGAACGATCAGCAAACCGAAAGTTTTGGATTAGAAATGGCATTTTATTTTTAATATCCATTTTACTTTATTTAGGAACTACAGGTATTGCTGGTGGATTGTTTTTGGCTGCTGTGCTCATATCTATTTTAAATAGATATGGTCTCACTCCTGGTGGAAATTGGTTTATGCAAGAAATGATGCCTCGCATTGAAAACAGATACGCTCAATTTATCAAATACGCACTTACTGGCTGGAAGCCAATCCTATTTATGATTGGGATGATTATAGTCTTTATCGTCTCTATGATGACATTCGCACT
>JAKMFK010000021.1 GCA_022425465.1 Bacteroidia bacterium
ATGATTAATGTATATCCTAACCCAACTACAGGTAAGTTCAATGTAACTGTTGAAAATGCTGGAGAGGTAGTTGTTAAGGTAGGAGATATCTTAGGAAATGTATTGGATGTGAATGTAACCGATAACTTAAACGGTACATATAGTGTAGACTTATCAGTAGTAGCTGATGGAGTGTACTTTGTACAAGTAAAGAACGGAGACTACTTCGCAACCAAGAGAATCACAGTTTCTAAATAAATTAAGTAACTAATTTAAAAAAAGCCCCTCATCATTCGATGAGGGGCTTTTTATTTGTACATTATTAATCACTATGCTTATAGATACACATGCACATTTATATTCTGATGAGTTTATCAATGATATCGACAACGTTATTATTCGAGCCAAAGATGTAGGATTAAGTCATATACTCCTACCAAATATTGATTGTGAAAGTATCACAAAGCTCAATCAATTGGTTGCGTTAGATAGGCATTTTTTTAAAAAAATGATGGGCTTACACCCTTGTTCGATTAAGGATGATTATAAAGAGCAATTACGTGTTATCAAAAATGAATTAACGAAGCAAGATTGTATTGCCGTAGGTGAAATTGGTATTGACCTTTATTGGGATAAAACGTATCAGCTTCACCAAGAGGATGCATTTTTAGAGCAATGTAAATGGGCCGTTGAATTGAATTTACCCATAGTAATTCATTCTAGAGAGTCAACAGATCGTATTATTGAATTGATTGCAGCGAATTTCAATTCCCAATTGCGTGGTGTGTTTCATTGTTTTGTTGGGGACAAAAGGCAGGCGTTAGAAATTATAAATTTAGGTTTTCATATTGGAATTGGTGGCGTCGTTACTTTTAAAAATTCAAACCTAAGATCTGAATTAGTTGATGTACCCATTAATCGTGTTTTAATAGAAACAGATTCGCCTTATTTGGCACCAGTGCCATACAGAGGAAAGCGAAATGAATCTTCATATATAACAGAGGTAGTGAATGAACTATCTAATGTATTCAATTTGTCTACCCAGAAAGTTTCAGAGATTACATCTAAGAATGCATTGCAGTTATTTAATTTATAACCATCTTTGTAATGCTAAAAGGAGAGGTGTCCGAGTGGCTTAAGGAGCACGCTTGGAAAGCGTGTGTGCATCACAAGTGTACCGAGGGTTCGAATCCCTCTCTCTCCGCAATTTCAAAAAAGCATAATTATGATTAAAAATCAGTTTTATATTTTAATTCTTTTTATGTTTTGGTTAGTTGCTTCAAGTTGGTTTTACGTTTCTGAAATCAAAGAAGTTTTTCCTGATCGATTAAGTCTTGCTAAAACCCAATATCCAGTTTTTTTTAAGTATTCAAATTCTGATGTTCAGTTTGGAAATGAATTTAATTCATTTAAAGATTTTACCCTTAGAAAGCTTGAGCCCAATAACCGCCTTTTAATTAAAGGAAGTTATACGTTAGGTGAGTATAACAATACATCGCATCAAAATCTTGGAATTGCTCGGGCAATAAGTGCATCTAAATTATTTAATCAAGTAAATAAATCACAAATATTAACCATGGCTCAACTTAGAGACAGCTCATATAACCAAAATTTCAAGAATAGTCAATGGGTTAATGCTATTGATTTTAAAGTGCTTACAAGCAATAATTTTATAGAAGAAAATGCTCACGGTGCTAGATTGTCCCTTTCTCAAAACCTAAATCATCCAAAGGTTCAGGCTTATCTCAAATATATTGCTATAGAAAATCCAGATAGTTACTTTAGTCTATTTGAAACCTCTATGATAGATTCAGACAGCGTGGCTTTAAATTGTATTTCTATTAAGGATCAGCTTTTACTGAATGGTATAAATTCTTCACAGGTCAACATTCTTCCTATGCTTTTAGATTCAACAAAAAACCCCTATTTAGAAATATATATCAATAAATCCCAATCTAATGAATACTGAAAAAATTTTTGAAGGTCCAGGGCAATCTTCGATGGAAACATATGTTATAGAGATTATAATTATGTTGGTGATTGCTTTTTTATTTGGCTATATTTTTTGTGCCCTAATTAAAAAATCTCAAAGAAATACGATAAAAAAATTAAAGAGTGAAAACCAAGAACTAAAGAAGAGACTGTCTCTTGAAACAGAAAATGAAATAGAAGGCAAGAAAAATTAAATATTTATTATCGTTTAATTTTATTAATATAATTAGTGCTGCTGTGACCTTTTAAAAAAGGAATCACCTTCACTTTTCCTCCGCTATCCGTAACAAAATCTGCTCCTACAATTGTATTTAGTGAATAATCACCTCCTTTAACCAAAATATCTGGTTGAAGAGATTTAATTAATTCGATTGGTGTTTCCTCATCAAATAAGATAACGGCATCAACAAAAGCAAATGAAGCAAGTTTAGTCAATCTAGTAACCTCTTCAATTACAGGTCTATTGGGTCCTTTAATTTTGGATACAGAAGAATCAGTATTAACTCCAATTATAAGTCGATTACCAAGGTCAGCTGCTTTGGTTAGATAGTCAATATGCCCAAGGTGTAAAATGTCAAAGCATCCATTTGTGAAAACAATTTTTTCCTGGTTATTTTTCCATTTTTTGATCGTTTGAGCTAACGAGTTTTTAGATTGAAATATTTTATCATTAATGATTCTATTCCATTTCATGGTTGCTTGTTTTTTTGAGTTTAAATATAACGTAAACTATAGAAAATATCCCAACTCCAGCAATCACAAGGAATTGAATTGCATGAGTCATTAATGTGTACGAACTTGCAATTGACGAACCGACACCATATATGTCAAGAGCTTTTGGAACAAGAACTTCAAAAGTACCAATACCGCCAGGTATAGGAATAATCATAGCTATCGTTCCAAATAAAAGCACAGTAAAACCTGCAGAAATTCCTAAATGTGTTGTGTCATCAAAGGCATAAAATATTAAGAATGGCATCAAAAAATACATTGCCCAAATTAGCAAACTATATGTTATAAATAACGCTTTGCGATGGAGTGAAAATATAGCCTTAATACCGTCGATAATACCTTCAATAAAGGATTTAAACTTTTGAATGATAGGTAACTTATAGAACCATTTTCTTTTTATGTAGGCAAAGTAAAGTGTTGTTATAGAAACAATGGTCATTCCCAATAAAAGACCAATTGAGGAGCTATTTATTTCTACAAATAAATCCTGAATAAAATCCGTTATGAGTTGAAATTGAATAATAAAAATGAGCAGAGCAAGAAACAGGGTAATAAAAAGATCAACAACTCGCTCAATTAAAACAGTTCCAACAAGCTTATTAAAAGGTATTTTTTCTAGTTTACCAAGAATAGCTGGGCGAGTAATTTCTCCAACTCTGGGTAGAGCCATATTTACCAAGTAACCTAAAATAACAGCATGAAAACTATTGGCTGTTGAAGCTTTATAATTCATAGGTTCTAATAATAGATTCCACCTTAATGCTCTTAATAGATGGCTTATAATTCCACAAACCATAGACAATCCAACCCAAAATAAGTTCACCTGCTTGATTTGATTCCACAACTCATTGAGGTCTTGATTTTTTATTGCCCAATAAAACAAAACTCCCCCAAGGGAGAGAAAAACTAGGGTGTTAATTGCTGTTTTGGTATTTTTAGTCAAGTATAAGTTTGTTATTTTTATCAGGAAATGCCAAATAGGGTTTAAATGTCTTTGCTTTTTCAAAATCCATTTTAGCAAATGATATAATGATGACGATATCACCTTTAGCTGCTTTTCGAGCTGCGGCTCCATTTAAGCACACCATGCCACTTCCACGTTCACCAGTAATAACATAGGTTTCAATTCGCTCTCCATTGTTATTATTTACGATAAGTACTTTCTCCCCTTCAATCAGATTTGCTGCTTCCATGAGATCTTGATCAATGGTTATACTGCCTACATAATCAAGCTCTGTTTGAGTGATTTTAGCCCGATGAATCTTTGATTTTAAAACTTCAATAATCATAAAATATGATGATTCACAAAGGTAAGTTTATTTGATTGATAAGTGGATTTGCTAGGATTAATTTATAACGAGTGAGAAAAATTGCCTTACATCAGCAATTTTGTGAATTTTAATGGTGTAATCTTTTTGGAGAATATCTATTTGATCACTTAAAATAAAATCATTAAAGCCTAATTTTTCTGCTTCTTTAATACGTTGGTCTATTCGATTTACACCACGTATTTCACCACTTAACCCAATTTCTCCAGCAAATACCATTTTGTTTGATAGTGCCGTGTTTTCAAAACTCGAAATTATAGATGCAGCTATTCCTAAATCAGTTGCAGGGTCATTGATTTTAAGGCCACCAGCTATATTAACAAATATGTCTTGTTGTGATAGCTTATATCCGCACCTTTTTTCTAATACGGCTAAGAGCATATTTAATCGTCTTATATCATAACCATTTGTATTTCTTTGGGGGTTGCCATATACAGCATTGCTTACTAGAGCTTGAGTTTCAATTAGTAAACTTCGGTTGCCCTCAAGTGATGCAACTACACTAACTCCTGATAGATTTTCACTACGCTGATTTATAAGAATTTCAGAGGGATTATCAACTTCTCGCATTCCTTCAGATGTCATCTCATATATTCCAAGTTCGAGTGAATTACCAAATCGATTTTTAAGTGTTCGTAATATTCTGTAGTTATTTTGAGTTTTCCCCTCAAATTGCAAAACGGTATCAACCATATGTTCTAATAACTTCGGTCCTGCTAATTGTCCTTCCTTGGTGATATGACCAACTAAAATTATCGGAAGCTCATGTTGTTTGGCATATTGAACAAGCAATGCACAACTCTCTCTAACTTGAGAAACAGTGCCAGGGGTTGAGTCAAGATATTTGCTGTAAATCGTTTGTATGGAGTCAATAATCACAAAGGAGGGTTTGATTTCATTTAATTTATTTGTGATTTTTTCGATACAGGTTTCGTTAAGTAAAAGGCAGTCTTTATTGGTTACACCAATTCTGTCTGCTCTCATTTTAATTTGCGTAAGACTTTCTTCCCCACTAACGTATAATGTTTTTTTATTCATTCGTAGTGCCGTTTGAAGAAGAAGTGTTGATTTACCAATACCGGGCTCTCCACCCAGTAAGACAACTGAGCCTGGAACGATTCCACCTCCCAAAACTCGATTTAACTCTGTGCCAGGTGCTTTTATTCTTTGTAATTTGTGTGCTTCAATATCTAATATTGGCGTGACTATACCCTCAATTTCGCTGAGGTTTATCATCGTATTTTTTGATTTGGTGACCGTTTCCTCTTGAATTGTATTATACTCTCCACATGAGAAACATTTTCCCATCATCTTGGCATAATTGCTACCACAATTTGAGCATATATAAACAGATTTAGTTTTGGCCATTATTGGTTTTATAATTTAACATAACGAAAATGGGCATTTTTATTAATTTTATAAAAGAATATTATTTAGATTAACTAAACATCTGAAAATAATAATTTGAAATCTACATTGCATGCAAAGAATTATCTATTTTTGTCGGCGATACGAAAAAAAATAATAAAATGAAAAAAATCACATCGTTATTAATGTTACTATGTCTAATTACATTTAGTACACAAACAGCCTTCGCTGATGAAGATGCAGCCAATGATTCTACTACAGAGGTAGTTGACTCATCATCAGCTGTAGCTAACGACTCTACAACAACAGAAGTTGCTGAAGAAGAGGTTGTGACAGAGGAGGTAGAAGTAGAGGAAGAAGAAAGTGGCCTACAAGTACTCAAGAAGAAATTCATTGAGGGTGGTGCTGGATTTATGTCACTTCCTTTAATTTGTTTAATTCTAGGTCTAGCTATTGCTATTGAGCGAATAATATCATTATTCTGGATGAGTATTAATAATGATGAATTTGTTGAAAATATTGAGAAAGAAGTTTCAGCAGGAAACCTTGAAGCTGCAAAGGAACTATGTAGAAATACAAGAGGACCAGTTGCAAGTATATTTTACCAAGGTTTAGATAGAGCAGAGCAAGGTTCTATTGATGTGGTAGAAAAATCGGTAGTTAGTTATGGATCTGTACAAATGGGACAGCTTGAAAAAGGTCTTGTTTGGTTGTCTTTATTCATTGCACTAGCACCAATGTTAGGTTTCATGGGTACAGTAATTGGTATGATTGACGCTTTCGATGCAATTAAGGCAGCTGGAGATATCTCTCCAAGTGTTGTTGCAGATGGTATTTCGGTTGCACTTTTAACAACTGTTGCAGGTCTTATTGTTGCAATTATTCTTCAAATATTTTACAACTTCATAACCTCAAAAATCGATGGCATTGTTAATGGAATGGAGGACGCTTCTATATCATTAGTTGATATACTTGTTAAAAATAAAGTAGTAAAAGCATAGTATGTTTAAGTCAGGAAGAATAATTTTTTATTCAATAGTTGTCGTTTTAGTTTTCATATTTGTAATACTCGTTTCAAAAGACGATTATGCAGGAAGCGAGATGGGATTATGGATGGCTATTTTGCTTGCTTTAGGTGCAATGGTGTCTATTATAGTTTCATCTGTAATACACTTGAAAAATAATCCAAAGTCCTCTAAAAGTTTACTAATGGGAGTGGGTGTAATCTTATTAGTATGTCTTGTAAGTTACTTTATTTCTTCAGGAAATTTAGGTGATGATTATGAGAAATATAATATCACGACAGAGAGTCAGTCTAGATTTATTGATATGGGGTTATACTTGACTCTTTTCCTTGGATTTTCAGCTGTTGTATCTATTATAGTATCAGAAGCTGTAGCATTATTAAAGAACCAATAAATGGGAAGTAGAAGAAGAGATATTCCAGAAATAAATGCCGGATCGATGGCGGATATCGCCTTCTTATTATTGGTGTTTTTTTTGGTAACCACTACCATGGACATACCTACAGGTCTTCAGGTGGCATTACCTCCAATTTCTGAGGAACCCCCAGAAGATAGTAAGCAAAAGAAACGAGAAGTTTTAGAAGTATTGGTAAATGCTGCTGATCAGCTCTTAGTTGAAGGTTCACCACTTACGATTGACAGACTACAACAAAAAACAATCGATCACTTAACGAATGAAGGTA
>JAKMFK010000033.1 GCA_022425465.1 Bacteroidia bacterium
AAGAGAAGAAAAACTAAAATTGTTTTAGGCTCAAATCTAAACTCTGAACAGAGTGCGTAAGTGCTCCTACAGATATAAAATCAACCCCCGTTTCAGCATAGCTTCTTATGCTACTTTCAGTAATTCCTCCACTAGCTTCTGTTTCACATCGGCCATCTACAAGTATGACTGCGGCTTTCATCTCTTCTGGAGAAAAATTATCAAACATGATTCGATCTACTCCAACGGACAAGGATTCTTGAACTTCATTTAAGTTTCGGGTTTCAACTTCAATTTTTAGTTGCTTGTTGTGTCTATCTAGGTATTTTTTAGTCTGATTAACTCCAGCAGTTATCCCCCCTGCATAATCATTATGATTGTCTTTGAGCATAACCATATCAAAAAGACCCATACGATGATTTGTTCCTCCACCCACGACAACTGCATATTTTTCAAATATTCGCATTCCTGGTGTCGTTTTACGGGTATCTAACAATCGAGCATTCGTACCATCAATTATATCTACCAACCGTTTGGTAAGTGTTGATATCCCACTCATACGTTGCATAAAATTTAGTACTAAGCGTTCTGCCTGAAGTATACTGTGAATATTTCCGCTCACAATAAAAGCTACATCCCCAAATTTCACATGACTCCCCTCTTCTATATGGGGTTTAAAGACAAGTGTTGAATCAATTCGATTGAAAATATGTTCGGCAAGGTGAATTCCACAAATCACACCCGTATCTTTAACGAGTAATCGAGCTTTTCCCTGTTCATTGGCAGGAATAGAACCCCGACTACTGTGATCTCCATCACCAATATCTTCAGCTATGGCTAATTCGATGAGTTGAATAACCTGTGGATCTGCAAAATTCATAGTACAAAAGTCTACATTAATTATTAAATAAAATCAATTTGATTGAATTAGTAAAATACAACTCAAGCTGTCACCTACTTTTATTCCATTGTCATTCTGCTTGCTGCATATTTAACTATGGATTGTTTAATTTGCACCCGTGTCTAACCATCTTTTTTTTGATTTGGATCATACCCTATGGGATTTTGAGGCCAATGCTGAGGAAACATTAAAAGAGCTTTATGAACTATATCAGGTGCAATTTTTGGCACCGGTAAGTTCATCGGAATTCATTCGCATCTACTCAAAAATCAACCATGATTTATGGAAACTTTATCGTAATCATCAGATTACAAAACCAGAACTACGAGTCAAACGCTTTGAAGATACATTTAAAGCAATGGGGGTTGAAAGTAAATACATCCCAAAAGATATTGGCGAAAAATACGTAGATATATGCCCAACTAAAACTGCATTGATTCCTGGTGCTAGAGAAATCCTAGAATACCTTCAAGAGGATTATCAATTACATATTATCACCAATGGGTTTGAAGAATCTCAAAACAAAAAACTAAAACACTCAGATTTGGAGAGATATTTTAAAAGCATAACCATCTCTGAGCATGTGGGCAAACAAAAACCTCATCCCTTGGTTTTTGAAACTGCTCTAAAAAATGCTCAAAGCAACTTAAATCACAGTACGTATATCGGGGACAATTTAGAAGCAGATGTAAAAGGAGCTATTAATTCTGGATGGAAAGCTTTTTGGTTTTCAAATTCAGATGAGCATTTTAAACACATCAATTGTATTAAAATTAAGAATCTTCGTGAATTAAAAGAGCATTTTTAAAGTTTGAAGTAGTTAAAAAACAAATTCCAATCCCAGTCACGCCCCTCTGGCCAACAACCATCAAAGTTATATTGGGCAATGAACAATAAGACCCCAATTATTGTGAAACAGACTCCCCAGCATCGTTGCTGTGATTTTGAGGTTGTTTTCAGAACCCATGAAATAGGCATGGCGAAAAAAGCTAGATGTTCTGTGAAACCTCGATGGCCAAACCCACATCCTAAACCTGGACTCCACCACGAGGCATAAGTTAAGCTGATTGTTAAAAAATAAAACAGATACATTACTCCCCATCTATTATCATTTACCCAACCTTTTATCACTCCTATTATGGCAAACAACAAGATTGGGCTATAAATAAAAACACCGTTGTGTGGTGAAAACCATAATCTAAATAAATCCATTTCACCAATGTTGGAAAAACTTTCATTTGCATAACCATCTGCTATTAGTTTTCCAAAAGCATAATAATTATAACTCATTTGCATTGAGATAGGTAGAAAAGCAAGAATAATTACCACACTCAATATGCTGGGTTGAATATTTATGGTTATTTCTTTCCATAAGTTTTTATGTAACAACAGGTAGAGTAACGGAGCTAAAATAAAGAATAAGTTAATAGGTCTTAATACAATGGCTAATGAACCTAGAATCATTAAAAAACTAATCGAACTATTATCGATTTTTTTTGAGGTTTGAATTCGTGTCATTAAATATTGGATCGCAGCAAATACGGTAAATGAATAAGTATGAGACATCCCACAATCTCGGGTAGTGTAATAAAGAAGATTAGACAGCATTAACATCCCAAAAATTAATAGATATGCTTGCGAGTATGTTAAATTCCAAAATTGAATAGCTGTTAAAAACAGCAGCAATAATCCAAGGGTTCCCCATATAACTGTTGACCAGTTAAGTGCTAAATGATGTGCATTTGTAAAACCTAAAGGACCCTTAACTTGGTAAATTTTGTCTGCTAAAGCGGCTATCAGTGAAAAAGGCAATTGACAAACGGCTACTCCAATGGGGTATTTTGTTAAAATTTTTGAATCTTCCGTCCAAAATCCTTGACCTGTTTTTAATACAATTGAATCTGGAAGATTTCTAGCATCCATATCATAATAAAACCAAGCAGGAAAATA
>JAKMFK010000042.1 GCA_022425465.1 Bacteroidia bacterium
ATTAATGGTCTTTTTGAGAGTATCCGAATGGAATATATGAATCGAGGATTACATACACTGATTGCTTGTCCTGGATTTACCGCTAGCGAGATTCGATATAATGCTCTAACATCTGACGGTTCTAAACAAGAAAATAGTCCAGGTAATGAATCCAAAATGGATAAAGCGTCGGATGTGGCACTCGACATATTACAAGCCATAAGAGATCGAAAAGATTTTATGCTCACCAATAAACAGGGTAAAATCATCTATTGGGTTAACAAATTTTTTCCTCGCTTTTTAGAAAAAAGAATTCATAAATCCATCGCAAAGGAACCCAACTCTCCAATAAAAAATTAATGGAAATTTTAACAAAACTGGTCAAACAAACAGAAGAGGCACTCAACCAACTATATGGTCTGGATGAGATTGATGTCAGTTTCGAGCAAACCAACTCAAAATTTAATGGTGACCTCACTCTAGTTGTATTTCCATTTTTAAAATTCAGCAAAAAAAGGCCTGAAGATACTGCCGAAGAAATCGGCAACTACATATCCAATCAATTAGATGAAATCAAAGCATTTAATGTAGTTAAAGGTTTCTTGAATATTGAATTTAGTGATAAATATTGGCTGAATGCATCAAAAAATCGTTTTGAAGAAGGAATCCAAGTCCCTAAAATTGGTGATAATAAAAAAATAGTTATAGAATACTCCTCTCCTAACACCAATAAACCTCTTCACCTTGGGCATGTCAGAAACAATGTATTGGGATATTCAATTTGTCAAATTTTTGATGCAGTTGGTTACGAAGTTGTAAAAAACAATTTGGTTAATGACCGAGGTATTCACATTTGTAAGAGCATGATTGCTTATCAAAAATGGGGAAATAATGAAACACCTGAATCTTCTGGTCTTAAGGGGGATCATCTCATTGGAAAATACTATGTAAAATTTGACCAAAATTATCAAAAAGAAATTCAGGAATTAGTTTCTAATGGAATCGATAAAGAGGAAGCAAAAGAGAAATCCTCACTCATGGTTGAAACCCGAGATATGCTCCAAAAATGGGAGAACGGTGATTTAGGCACCGTTACTCTATGGAAGCAAATGAATAACTGGGTATATGAAGGGTTTGAAGAGACATACAAAAGACTTGGAGTAAGTTTTGATAAAATCTACTATGAGTCAGACACTTATCTGCTCGGTAAGGAAATCGTCCAAGAAGGTTTAAAATCAAATGTCTTTTTCAAAAAAGAGGATGGGAGTATATGGATAGATCTCACCCCTGAGGGATTAGACGAAAAAATTGTCCAACGATCTGATGGTACATCAGTATACATTACCCAAGATATAGGTACTGCCGACTTAAAATATGATGAATTTAAAATGGACAAGTTCGTCTATGTTGTTGGAAATGAACAAGACTACCATTTTAAGGTTCTTCAACTTATCCTAAAACGATTAGGAAAATCATATGCTGATGGTCTATATCACTTAAGTTATGGTATGGTTGACCTACCTGAAGGAAAAATGAAAAGTCGTGAGGGAACTGTGGTTGATGCTGATGAGTTAATGGATGAAATCGTAGCAACTGCAAAAAAACAAACAGAAGAGTTGGGAAAAACTGATGGTATGAGCTCAAAAGAACTCACAGAACTATACGAAGTTCTGGGTATAGGTGCACTCAAATATTACTTACTCAAAGTTGATGCAAAAAAAAGAATGATGTACGACCCTAAAGAATCCATTGATTTTCAAGGCAATACTGCACCATTCATTCAATATACATATACACGAATAGCATCACTACTTAGAGCGGCTGAAAAAGTTGATTTCAAATTGCCTAAAGTGTTGAATCCTGTAGAAAAAGATTTGATCAAATTAATTAGTAACTACCCTAATGTAATTACATCAGCTGCTAACAATTACAATCCATCTGAGGTATCCAATGCCGTGTATGAACTTGCTAAGACATTCAATAAGTTTTATCATGAGCATACTATACTTGGTGAGCAAGATCATAACACACGAGGCTTTCGAATAACGCTTTCAAATATGGTTGGTGAAACCATTAAACATGGATTCAACTTACTAGGGATAAAAGTTCCGGACAGGATGTAAACAACCTACCTTCTACTTAATCTTTAGACTATAACCGACTTTGAAAGTTCTTTGTAATTGACGTTGAGAAAAAATCTGATCCTCAGCATTAAATCCTCTATATACTTGAACTGGAATATCGTTCAGGATATTTGTTACAGCAAAAGAAACTTGTGATCTTTTTCCTTTTCCAAGCGAGTATGAGGACTTTAAATTTAAACTATGAAAAGACTCCGTATAAACATCTGGCAAACGTCCAATTCCTACAATCGATAATTTAGGCCCTTGAACATTATAAGAGAAATTAGCAATAAAACCAGATTCTCTGTTATCATAATTCATCCCTACGTTAATGATATAAGGAGCTTGTCCTTGCATCTCTCTCTTGTCATCAAGCGTTTGTCCTTCTCGCAATTCAATCATTTTACCAATTCTCTCATTAGGGGTTATTTCTACTTGTGATAGTATGTAAGAAAAATTACTAGCTAATGAAAGTTTATCAGACAAAAAAGAAAGCGACTTTCTGATTTCTAACTCTGCACCGTATATATCTGCACTCACTGCGTTTCTAGGAGTAAAGTTGGTTGGTGTCTCTGGTTTATAAACAACAATCTCAATTGGATTATTAAAATGTTTGTAGAATCCACTTACAGAAATTAATTCTCCTCTTTTCATGAATTTCTCAAAACGTAAATCAAGATTTGTTATTTCAGTCTGCTCCAAATCTAAATTACCAATAAATGTTCTACCCGAAATTGGATCGTAGATCTGTGCTAGCGATTTTTCTTTAAATGATGGTCTAGCAATCGTTTGCGATGCAGCTATCCTAACATTGACATCCGATGTTGCTCTATAAACAAAACTAGCAGATGGTAAGATATTCATTTCATCCAAAACTTTGTAGTTTAAATATGCTTCATTATTGGTATTCTCTCCCGTATAAAACATATCACTTTTTTCTACCCGAAATCCGTAAATAGCTGTTGTTCTTGCACCAATTGGCAACTCATTCATAGCATAAGCACCCATGACATTCATTGAAGATACAAACTCATTTGACTTAATGGGTTCTCCAAAAACTGCGTATCCTCGATCTGATTCAGCGTTGTAAAGGTATTCGTTAAATATCTGATTAGGATCACCATTTAAATTAAAGCTACCAATCGGCTGGAATACATATTGTAAAACCCCAAAATCACGATGCTTATAATTGTGAGCTATTCCAAATTTCAACTTAGAAACTTTGCTATTTCCTAAGAAAATTTTTCGTTCTGCATCAAACTTACTATTGATATTCTTCTCACTTAGATTACGATAAAGTCTTTTAATTTCTGAGCCGGCACCCACATTAAATTTATAACCATCCTCGCCAACAGAGAGGGCTGTTATCTTCATATCAGGTTCATAATTTGTAGAAATTGATGGAGATAGTTTAGTTATAAATTTCCAAGCTGAATCTTTCTTAAACTCATGCTTAAAGAACAAATTAGTCAGTGTTCGCTGATTGTAGTATAAAATTGTTCTATCTAATTTAGCTCCAGCATCTCCAAAAGGATTAGCAACATTCTCATAGAATAATTTAGATGATTTTTTTACCCCATTTCTTGTATGAAAAATAGAAGTACTGAAACCGTGCTTACCTGCTTTAATTGAACCATTAGCAAGTGTACTCCACAACACTTCATTTTCACCTACACTACCATTATTCTTTTCAGCTAGGGTTAGCTCATTCACTGATTTATCTTCTTTTCTCAAATACGTTTGAAAAATCACATTCTCGTAATAATTAAAAGTATTACTATAACCTGTTGCTACATTAAACCCGTATGTCTTATTTTTTTTATTATACTGATTTCCGTAGTCCAACGAAAAAGAAGTGTTCAACATACTTGATTGAGTCATCACGTCCATGTTTTTACTGAAGGCATTCGCATTGCTCTCCGCTCGTTGAGCACCTCCTCCTGATTGTGTATACTCGGACTTTGGTATAACTTTAGGTTCAGAAAAAGGAAGGTTTCTAGATGATTTTCCAAATGCTAGCAAATCCGCATTTGTGGATTCATGGCTCAAATAATTTGAATTCAAATTCATTGCTGGATTAAAGCCAAGACTTAGTGAAATACTCATAGCTTCTTTAGACTGAAAGTCTTTGGTTTGAATATCTACCCAACCACCTGTAAAATCACCTGCTAAATTTGGTGTAAAACTTTTAAGTATTACAATATTGTCAATCAAATTTGTTGGAAAAATATCCATTTGCACCGTATTTCTATCCGGATCTAGTCCAGGTATTTCCATACCATTTAGAACGGTCTTGGTATATCGATCACCTAATCCCCTAATAAACAAATATTTACCTCCATCAACACTAACACCAGTAACCCTACTAGCTGCACTGGCTGCATCTCCATCTCCAGCTTTTTTGAAAGCTTGTGCAGATACCCCATCCATTAAATTAACGGATTTTTTCTGAGCAACAATCAGTGCATTTTCGGAGTTCGTTGCTTTTTTAACACGAATAGTTACACCGCCTTTTACTGCATCTTGAGCTTGAACACCAATTTTGATAATCCCTAAATCAACAACTTCTCCTTCGGCAAGATTAACATTAGATATGATTTTAGTATCATAACCCATTAACTTGATTTGAATGTCATGAGACCCTAGTAGGAAACTTGCGGTAAAATTCCCCTCTGTATCAGAATATCCCCCGCCATTTGATGTAGGTGATGTAATCGTGGCACTTACAAGTGGTTCACCATTTGAAATATCTAGAATCTTACCTGTAACTTCAGCTCTCTGTACCTTTAAAGACATTTGAGCCTTTACACAAAAAGATAGCAAAATGAACATAAAAGCAATCGATTTTTTCATTTGTTTCTTTAAATCTATACTGCAATGTTCAAATGGGTAGGTTATCTAAATGTTAATTAATTATTATAGAATTTCTTGTGAATAATTTGTTGAATCTCGTCAAAACAGATATTACAATAAAAGCATCGCAGAAATAGCGATGCTTTAAACAAATGAGTATATCTATTTATTATAACTTAATTAAAAATCAGATAATAATCCTTTAGCATCTGCAAGTGTCCATCCGATAAATTCAGACTTATCAGCACCACCGTCTTTAGCAGTTACTAGTTTATTACCTGAAGAAACAAACTTAGCATCTGAAGCAGCAGCATCAGCACCATCAGCTTTGTCAGCGAAGATATCTTCAACAGCAGACCAAGTGGTTGTACTCCCGTCTGGCAGACCATCTTCGTCTAAAGTCCATGCGGAAGAATTGAAAGAATTGTTTGCAATATTGAGTGCTCCTGAGGCAAAGTTACCGGATACAACTGGTTCATCTAATTCAACATCAGCATTTTGATTGAATCCAAAGAAGTAAAGTCCATCAACTGTTCCTCTGGCTTTTGATCTAAAATCTGCAAACTCACCTTGAACTGCATTCCCCATCAATGATCCATTTTTTAATGTAAAAGAACCTTCCGAATTTTCAGAACCTTCAGGTCCATCAATTTCCAACCCATGATCAGAGCTTTCTCCAGCGATATAGATAAAATTATCAATAGTACCAGCATATGCTTGATCGATGTCGTATGCATCATCTCCTTGATACATTACTAGGGCATCATCAATATTTACCGTTCCACCAAAACATTCAATTCCGTCGTCTACATTTGCCACTACCTCTATGTGATGTACTGTTGTTCCAGAACCTACCCCGCCTAAAGTTAAACCATTAATCTCATTTCCTTCACCAATTAAAGTACCACCATGGCGTATAGAAACATAGGTCAATGTCCCTGAATTATCTTCAGCATCAGGACCACCATAGTTACCTTCTGTAACATCTGCAGGAATACCCTCAATTTGTTCTGTTGAACCAGTCTTTGGAGATGTTGGTGCATTACCCAATACGACAAGACCACCCCAGAAACCTGTTGCGGTAGTTGGATCTAAATTTGTTCCAAATTTTTCTCCTAACGCAATCTCATCAGCAATAGAAGTGAAGATAATTGGTTTTTCTGCAGTTCCCGCAGCATTAATTTTAGCTCCTCTTGCTATAACTAATGATGAAGCATTAGCACCTGTTCCAGCTTCGCCTTTTACTATGGTACCAGGCTCAATGGTTAATGTTACTCCACTTTTAACTACAACCCTATCTTTTAAAATATGAAACTTGTCTGAAGTCCAGGTTTCATCTTCAGAAATAAACCCAGAATGATCAACTGAATTAGCATTATCAGTTGGTTCAGTGATAATATCATCATCCGAGTCACATGCAGTAAAGAAAAAAGATAAAAGGATTAGTGAAAATAGTAATGTTTTGTTTTTCATTTTATAATTTGCTTTTAATTTTATACTGCAATGTTGGATAAGCAATATTATCAATAGGTTAACAAAATTTTATTTTTTTACTAATTGCTAGAGGAGGTTTTTACATATCAATTTATATAATTCAGTACACTCCACGGCTTCTTTGACATCGTGAACTCTCAAAATATTAGCTCCATTATTAAGTGAAAAAGCATGTAAAAATGTAGTTCCGTTTAACGCATCTTTTACGTCAATATTTAAGGATTTGTATATCATACTTTTTCGAGAAATACCAATCAATATTGGAACATTCAGACTCCTAAATTCACTCAGGTGACTCAACAACATATAATTGTGAGATATCGATTTACCGAAGCCAAATCCGGGATCTATAATCACATCTTCAATACCTGCGGATTTACATCTATCGATTACCTGCTTCAAATACGAATGAACTTCTTCCAAGACGTTTGAATATTGAGGGTTATTCTGCATATTCGATGGTTGACCTTGTTTGTGCATGGCAATAAATGGCACATTATGTTTAGCCACTGTAGGAATCATGTTGACATCATCACTTCCAGCACTGATGTCGTTGACAATTGAAGCTCCAACTTTTATAGATTCATCTGCTACATGGCTTCTAAACGTATCTACTGAAATAGGTACATCCATTTCTTGTGTTATTCTCTCAATGATTGGAATAACTCGGTCCATTTCTTCTTGTTCAGAAACGTCTTTAGCACCTGGTCTTGAACTATATCCACCGATATCGATAATGCTAGCTCCCTCTTTGACCATTTGAACAGCTCTTCTGACAGCATCATCTGCAAAAACATATTTTCCGCCATCAGAAAATGAGTCGGGTGTAACATTTAAAATACCCATTACAATTGGCGATAAAACATCCAATTTTTTTTCTTTTAAGTTGATGGTTCGCTTCATTATAAAATCAATGTACTTTAAATTCGCAACAAATTAATACCATTTTGAATTCAGATACAGCTTTACTTTTTGACAAATCTATTG
>JAKMFK010000131.1 GCA_022425465.1 Bacteroidia bacterium
ATTATCTCCGGAGATTTCTTTTTTCAGTAGGATATTGGTTAGTCGATTATCTTCGCAACTTTGATTGGATTCAAGAACATATATGCACTAGCTAGGCCTTACACATCTCGGTTGGTTCAATTTTTTAGTTTTAACTTATTGACTTCGATGTTTAACGTGTTTAGTATTGCCATGATTATTCCTTTTCTTGAGTTGATTTTCTATGGTGATAAGTCTCAAGTAAATGTCGTTGAATTTTCATCTGATCCGAGTTCTTGGATGGCTTATTTCAATTATCTGATGGGTGCCAAAATCAATGAACTTGGTCAGCAATCAGCCCTAATTTATTTTTCTATAGGAATAGTTGTTGCATTCTTCCTGAAGAATCTTGCTCTTTATTTGGCATTTTATAATCTAGCTTATGTGAGAAGTGGTGTAGTCAGAGATATTCGTGAGCAGATTTACAATCACTTGTTGCGACTTCCTTTGAGTTATTTCAACAAAGAAAAAAGGGGAGATACGATGTCCCGATTTACAAATGATGTGAAAGAAGTTGAATGGAGTCTCTTGGGTGTAGTTGAGCTATACTTCAAACACCCTTTAGCCATTTTAATTCCATTGGTAGTCTTATTTGTGATGAGTTATCAACTGACTCTATTTGTTATTATTGTTCTGCCACTAAGTGGTTTTTTAATCAGTAGAGTAGGAAAAAAATTGAAGAATGCTGCACAAGCTGGACAGGAAAAACTTTCTGACGTTTTGTCTCACCTAGAAGAGAGTTTACATGGAATCAAAATTATCAAAGCTTTTAGTGCATCTGCAGACAAGCAAGAAAAATTCAAGGATTTGAATGATGATCACTTCAGACAAATGGTCCGTTTAAACCGAAAAGAGCTTTTAGCTTCACCGTTGAGTGAGTTCATGGCAAGTATAGTCTTGAGTAGCATCTTGATTTATAGTGGGAGTCTTATTTTATCTGATAATTCATCACTACCTCCATCTGTTCTAATTGGATACATTGCTATATTTTCACAACTCATTCCACCTGCAAAAGCGATATCTGAAGCCTTTTTTAGATTAAAGAAAGGGGCTGCCTCTATGGGAAGAATCAATGAGATTTTAGCAAGTAACCAAGAAATTGATAGTCACGGAGATAAAAACAGTTCATTTGAGAATAACATTAAACTGACTGATGTATCTTTTGGATATGGAGATACGCTTGTATTGAAAAATATAAATTTAGAAATTAAAAAAGGACAGACGGTTGCGTTAGTAGGACCCTCAGGTGGAGGTAAATCAACACTGGTAGATTTAATCCCACGTTTTCATGAACTGAATGGAGGAACAATTACGATTGATGGAAAGGATATATCCAAAATAGATTTATCATCACTCCGAAGTTTGATGGGTATCGTGACACAAGATGCTATTCTTTTTAATGATACTGCAGCTAATAATATAAAAATGGGAGACCATTACATCTCGGGTGATCAGTTATTGGAGGCAGCTAAAATTGCGAATGCTCATACTTTTATTAAAAATCTAGATAAGGGATATAATACCAATTTGGGTGAAAAGGGAACAAATCTGAGCGGTGGTCAACGACAACGAATGAGTATTGCACGAGCAGTAGCAAAAGAGCCTCCTTTATTGATTCTTGATGAAGCAACAAGTGCATTGGACACAGAAAGTGAGAAGATGGTTCAAGATGCATTAGAAAAGGTAATGCAAAACAGGACAAGTATCGTTATTGCACATCGTTTAAGTACGATTCAAAAGGCAGATAAAATTGTGGTTTTAGATAAGGGTGAAATTGCAGAAAGAGGAACTCACGATGAACTGATTTCCCAAAATGGAATCTATAAAAAGTTAGTGGATCTACAGACATTCGACTAGAATAAAAATAAATTAAAAACTTATCCAATTGCCTCATTAAGATTAGTAGGTAAAAATATGTAATATTGCCCCAATATTTAAGAAATAAATGAGTCATACGATTAAACCCGGAGTAGCAACAGGAGATGAAGTACAAGCAATTTTTGCATATGCAAAAGAGAAAGGTTTTGCATTACCTGCTGTAAATGTTACCAGTTCAAGTACTGTCAATTCAGTAATGGAAACCGCTGCAAAGTTGAATTCACCAGTTATTATCCAATTTAGTAATGGAGGAGCACAATTTTTTGCAGGGAAAGGATTAAGCAACGAAAATCAACAAGCTGCAATTAAAGGGG
>JAKMFK010000143.1 GCA_022425465.1 Bacteroidia bacterium
AATCGATATACAGAGTCTCCATCTCCTTGATAATTTTTAGCAGCGTTAATACCTCCTTGAGCTGCAATTGAATGAGCTCTTCTGGGTGAATCTTGATAGCAAAATGCTTTCACATTATAACCTTGCTCAGCTAATGTAGCTGCTGCACTTCCCCCTGCAAGTCCGGTACCGACTACAATCACATCAATATTTCTCTTATTTGCAGGATTAACCAAATTAACCTTGTCTTTGTAATTTGTCCACTTATCCCTAATTGGACCCGCTGGTATTTTTCCGTCTAATGTTGACATATTAAAAATTAATTTTTTATGTTAATGAGGATGAATATTATAATGATAAATGGCAATTATCACAAAACCTAAAGGAATCGCAATTGCATAGATATTACCAAGCTTTTTGATAATTGGAGTATATTTTGAGTGATTGAATCCTACTGATTGGAATGAGGACTGAAATCCATGAAGAAGGTGTAAGGATAACATCACAAATGCAAAAACATACAAAACAACTCGAATAGGTTGATGTGCGAATTTAGCAACCAATTCTTCATGGTAACGAAAATGATCTGATCCATGTATCATACCACTCATATCACCTTGTATGTATTTAACATTTATCTCGGGTATCCAAAAGTCGTAAAAATGAATTGCTAAAAATGCCAGAACAGCCAATCCAGAAATAATCATATTTCTGCTCATCCATGTGGCATTAGCACTTCCCTTATATTTTGCATATTTAATGTCACGTGCTTGATTATTTTGATACTCAAGAAATATTCCCCACGCAAAATGAAAAACTACTGAAAAAATTAATACAGGTTGAAGCACATATTGAACAAGTGGATTGGTTCCCATAAAATGAGAAACTTCGTTAAACATATCTGCATTAATCACAGACAAAAGATTTATGCTTAAATGCTGAAGCAAAAAGAGCATCAAAAAGAATCCTGTGAGAGCCATCAGGATTTTTTTTCCTATGCTAGATAATTTCTGTTTTTTAGTTGACATATCTTAAATTTAGAACAACAAAATTAACATTGTGTTTAGAAGGTTCTAAACTTTATTTTGATATTAAATCTGTTCTAAATAAAATTTGTTGCAATGTATAAAATAATTCGAAGTTTATTCTTCTTGATGTCAGCCGAGAAAGCTCATTACACAACTATGTTTATTTTTAAGTACATAAGTAAACTTCCCTTTGTTTATAACATGTTTCAATTTGAGGATAACCCTACTAGAATTGATGGGATTACATATAAAAACCCAATTGGACTAGCCGCTGGTTTTGATAAAGATGGAAAGTTTTTAAATGAACTTTACACCCTAAATTTTGGATTTGTTGAAATTGGAACTGTCACACCAAAACCTCAGAGTGGAAATCCAAAACCGCGATTATTTAGATTAAAAAAGGACCGAGCTCTTTTGAATCGAATGGGATTTAATAATCAAGGACTTAAGGCACTTAAAAATCGATTAAAAACATTCAGAAAAAAAGAACGTGATTGTTCAATGAAAATTGGAATTAACATCGGTAAAAACAAAACAACTCCAAATGAAAATGCCGTTGATGATTATGTTAAGTGTTATAAAGAATTATACGAGTTAGCTGACTTTTTTATCGTAAATGTGAGTTCTCCGAACACACCAAACTTACGTGAATTACAAAATAAAGATGAACTATTAAAAATACTGAATGCTCTCATTTCCATCCGTTCATACCAGGAGACATGGAAGCCATTGTATTTAAAAATAGCACCCGATCTAAATACCTCACAATTAGACGAAATCATATCTCTACAAAAGGAGATATCATTTGAGGGAATCGTTGCTACTAATACTACAATTGACCGAACTCTACTAAAAAATAGTAACCAAAAAATTGTTTCTGAACTCGGAAATGGTGGAATAAGTGGTCATATTTTATTAGACACTTCCAATCAAATCGTTAAGCATATAAGAGAAAAATCGGATATGACCATCATTGGGGTTGGAGGTATCGAAGATGAAGCTTCAGCCAAATCCAAATTAGAA
>JAKMFK010000151.1 GCA_022425465.1 Bacteroidia bacterium
CCATAGATGTTAGAATACAGTGATGAGAATCCAATCAGTTGACCCGAGTACATCTGACCGATTCTGTTTAAATGTCCCAGTTGTATTTGAACATTAGCAAGTAAGGAACCCGTTAGGAAAAGTTTACTTTCAACATCTGTAGTTAAAATATCGTTTGGATTTGCATTGATATCTTCAACGATACTTTCACAGGATGAAGCGATTAATATCCCTATAATTAAGAATGATTTTACAATTAATTTTTTCATCTTTTTAATAATTTAAAGTTACACTGAAGAAAGTTGATTTCGTCTGGGGATTGGTAAAGTAATCCAATCCTTGAGCTTGACCGACTCCAGTTTGATTCGTTTCAGGATCAATTCCAGGAATATTATTGATGTTTAGCAAATTCCTACCGGAAACTGATAAAATAATATTACTCAACCCAGTACTTGATTTTAATCCAGGGTTATCAATTACATAACTGAAAGTTATCTCCCTTAGTTTAGTAAAGCTAGCATCATAGGTAGAAAAGTTGTAGGCTTGATTGTCACCAAATCCTCCCCCAATTCCTGTTCTATACCAGGTTTCATCTAACAATACTGGACCTCCTCCAAAGTCTTCAATGTTTCCACGAACTACACTTCCAGATGGTACCGTATTTCCGGCATAGTTTACCAGATTCTGAGTCAATGTTTCACGATTTGCTGTCATTTCTGTAGTCCCAAAACGATTCAATACGTGAAGTGTTCTTGGAGAAAATACACCTCCTTGAGAGTGCTCAATTAGGGCACTAAACCTAAACTTCTTATAATTCATGTTTAGAGAAAGACCTCCTCTCCAATCCGGATTTGGATCCCCTAAAATAATCTCACTGGAAGTAATTTGAGGAAATCCATTTTCATCTAAATCAAAACTACCGTCAGGGTTTGTTTTGGATCCAGTACCAAATAGAACCCCTAGAGGCTGCCCCACAATCGCACGAGAACTAACCGAAGCTCCTGGAGACAAATTGATTGACTCTGTTCCAAAAAGGTCAGTTACTTCATTTTCGTTTTTAGACCAATTTATGGAAGCAGAAAAACCAAAATCTGGTTTGTCTACTATATTCCAACCTAAATCAAATTCAATACCTTGATTGACCATCTCTCCAAAATTTCCATACTGAGTAGCGTATCCCGAAGATGGTGATAGTGTTACATCAAGAAGTATTCCTTCAATTTTATTGTCATAATAAGTAAAAGAAAATGACAGATCATCGTTTAAGAATCTCAAGTCAGCCCCAATCTCCCATTCTGTTTTGATTTCTGGCTCTAGGTTTGGATTTCCAAGGTTGTTGTCTAATCTAAATCCTCCTCCAAATAAATCTACACTTAAAGGATCGCTATAAGTTGAATAGCCGAAACTTCCTTCTGCTAATGTTTCAAATCGATGAGCAGAAGGTTGAACTCCCACTTTACCCCAAGAGGCTCTTAGCTTTCCAAACGAAAGAGCTTCAGATTTAACCAAGCTGTTGGTAAAATCCCATGCTAAGTCTGTCGCAGGATAAAAGAATGAACCGTTGATAGTAGAAGAAGCTTCTAATGCACCCGACAGATTGATAAAAAGCTCATCAAATAAATCGAAATTTAAGATTCCATAACCTCTATTAGATCGTCTAAGGGTTTTGAAGTTGTCAAATGATGAAGCTTCTGCAGCTGTATTGAGTGAAGTTGTTTCTTTAGTTGAGTTCACTAAAAATCCAGTGATATTTCCAGAGGTTCTATTGTATTTTCTGTCATTAATACTCCAACCTGCAGTTGTTGTTAAATTAATGTCTGATGTCAATTCAAAGCTTGCTTTACCTATGGCATCAAAACTCAAGTTTCGAGTTCCAATAACATCTTCTTGTAAAACACCAACACTTCTAGATCCTGCTGAACCGATTGGAAAGAAATAAGTTCTTCTATCGTCTCCAACATCTGCATTCGCACGTGTGATGATTTGAAGCCAATTGGTTGGCTTAATGGTAAGTTGTGGTGTCGCTGTAACACGGTTAACCTTAGTATCCGAAACCTGCTCAAAAACTGTCCAAAGTGGATTGTTATAAGAAGGGTTAACTGCTTGCCCTAAGGGTCTTCTATAAGATCTATGACGATTAATAAACGCCTCTCCACTGCTTGAATAATAGGTCCCAATGTAATCTCTTTGATCAAAGTCTGGGGGTGTTCGAAGAAATCCTAACATTACCCCAGCTGTATTGGAGTTTTGTTGGATTCTATTTGAATCTGTATAAGTATAGGCTACCTTGCTTGAAAAAGTGAGGTAATCATTTAACTTTGACTCATAATTCAATCTTAAATTTGTTCGGTCATAACTTGCTTCACGAATAATTCCGTCTTGTGTAAGATAACCTAAACTAAAGAAGTAAGTACTGTTTTCTCCACCACCGCTTATTGTTAAATCATTTTGCCAAACAACTCCCGTTTGAAATAAGGAGTTGAAGTTTTCTTCAAGAAAGGTTTCTTTTGAATTTTTTTGAGTGATTGGGTAGTAGAGTGTTCCGTCAGCGGCTTCAAAATAAGCTCCTGATGTATTCACTGTATCTGCGCCACCAGAACGCTCAGGAATATAATCACCCCAAGATTCAGCACGATTGCTTCCAAAAACACCATTACGCCCTTGTCCCCATGTGTTTTGCATAGGAATACGCTCAGAAATTTCATCGAGTGAATAACTTGATCTGAATGAGATTTGGGCTTCACCACGGCTTCCTTTTTTAGTTGTAATTACGATCACCCCGTTAGCAGCTCTACTCCCCCATAAGGCAGCAGCAGAAGCTCCTTTCAACACTTGTAATGATTCGATATCACTTGGATTGATGTCATTTAGTCGAGATCCTTGACTCACCCCTCCAGTTCGTCCACCTGTAATACTATTACCTCCAGCATAACTTGTGGTATTGTCTAGAGGAACACCATCAACGATAATTAAGGGTTGGCTACTTCCATCTATGGTATTAGCACCACGAATTCGAATAGTACTTCCTGCTCCTGGATCACCATTGGATCGCGAGATTCTAACCCCTGAAGCTTTTCCACTAAGGGCATTCGCTATGGTTGGCTCACCCGATCTTAAGACAGATTGAGTATTGACCACTGAGGAAGTTGACCCCTGTTGATCTTTTACAACAGTAAAACCTAAAGAGGTAACAATTACTTCCTCTAATTGATTATCTGGCTGTAAAGAAACGTTTATTGTGTCTTGACTTCCTACTGCAATACTCTGGTTAGTATACCCAATATAGCTAAACTGAAGCACTTGACCCTGTTCAGCTTGGATTTGGTAATTGCCATCAAAATCGGTAGAAACTCCTGTTGTTGTTCCCTCTATAATGACGTTGGCCCCAGGAAGCGGAACCCCGCTTTCATCTGTAATATTTCCACTTACAGTCTGGCTATATAGCTGTTGAGTAAATAATCCAGAACACAAAAAAAGTAGAAAAAATAAATTTTTGTTGAGTTGATTCATGTATAAAATTTAATTAACAATTTAAAAAACCAAATTAGCTATTTTTCTGGAAATCTTAAAAGAATGTTAACGTTTTAACATATTGATTTATCTAAGACTAATTCGGTCTAAATTCAAGCTTAATTCACAAAAAAAACCTCCATTTCGGAGGGTTGTCTAATATTCATATTGTCTCAATCTTATTTTCCGTTTTGTATGGGGTCAGTATCACTCATAACCTTATTAAGTGTAAAGTATACAGGACAAAATTTTGTAAAAGGACTTATTACTTGCAAAATCCCTACACCGATGGCTATATAAAGAAAATCCAAATTCCCTGTTTGAATTGTTAATCCCACACTGGCAAGATATAACAGTCCACATATTGCATCGTGTGCTCTTACTTTTTTAATGTTTTTAGCTGCGTTCATTTTTAATTGGTTTATGATTAATAATA